>JAYVYF010000530.1:0-4568 GCA_043784585.1 Burkholderiales bacterium | reverse complement strand
GGTACGCCAAACGCGCGATATTGATAATTCAGCGTGGCATCAACCGTGTTGTAACCTGATTCTGAAATACCCCACGGCACACCGCGCATATTTCCGTAGGCAATTTGGCTTTTTACAGCGGCTATACTAGTTTGTTCCAGCAGCGTATTTTCGTAGGCAGGCATGACCAAGGTCGGCATCAAGTACTCGAACATCGAGCCGCTCCAGGACAACAGAATTGGCTTTCCGCCAGTGGTAGTCAGGTTACGTCCGAGCGCGAACCAGCTTGTCTGCGGAATTTTCCCCTGCGCAATTGCTACAAAACTGGCCAATCGTGATTCGGATGCAAGCAGGTCATAGCGTCCCGCATCACAGCGATGCTGTTCAATGTTATAGCCGACAGTGAATAAATTCTGCGTGGAATCGTACAGAAACTGATAATCCACAGACGCCAGCTCCGCAGCTTGCTGAGCGAGATTTTCGATCTTGCTGATTCTAGCGGCGGCGCGAGTACTTGCTTGTTCCAGAAGCGGAAGAAGCTCTTCAAGAAATGCTTTATCGGTGACGGTTTGTTTATCGGCTCGTGGTGCCGCCATCTGCTGCTCTGCGAGGTGGGCTGTTTGGTGCGCTGTGTCTTCAACCAAGCGCCGCTCCGTAGCGGACAAGACCAAGCCATGAAACCTTGAAAGCTCGCGTAGTGTCGGTATGGCCTCAAGATTAATGCCAAGGCCCGCGTCGAACGCGAGCCTGTTATCGATTGCATTGTTTAAGTTGCCGACTTGTACTGGAAAAGCGCTCCACGGCATCAGAAAAGAAACTTCGCTCAAGGATTCATTGCATTGCCGCAGTAGCGCGTCGGTCCACCAAATAAATTCGCTATCACGAGGACTTGGACCGGTCGCTGAAGCCGGTGCGGGCAACGTGGCGGAAACTGTGGTCTGGGCGGCCGTATCCAGCGGTCTTGAATCAATACGCAGCGCACCGGCAGTGGAGGCAATTTTCTCCAGCCAGTGCTTGACTGAAGCCACGGTGGCCGGCCGGGAATCGCATGCTGATTCTATGTCTCGCTTTAATTGGGCGAGCAACTGGGTGCAGGTCGGCGTGCGCTTTATTATGGCGGTTGTGGCGTAGGCTGCAGATGGCACGAGCGGGGGTTTGGAATCCTCGCTTGCCATTTGCAAATTTTCAAATGTGTCGCAGAGAGCATCGAACAATCGGGCACTGAGAATTTTGTCGTCGGGCAGTGCCAGCAGGCCAGGCCGCAGCGTGAGCAAATGTCCGCACAGGTTGCCGCTGTCCACGGTGGACACATACATCGGAGCCAGCGGTCGCATTGACAGCGTGTCATACCAATTATAAAAATGTCCGTGATATCGATCCAACAACAGCATGCTTTGCAGCGTATTGGCGGTGCGCTCGATTAACCCGCCGACGGTGACGTAGGCGAAATCATAAGCGGCCAAATTTGCGAGCAACGCCAATCCCATGTTGGTGGGCGATGTGCGGTGGGCAATTACGGCAACCGGGTGCTCCTGATAGTTATCGGGCGGCAGCCAATGCTCCTCGGCCGTAACAAACTTCTCGAAGAATCGCCAGGTTCTGCGCGCCAGCGCTTGCAGAAAAACAATTTGTACGGGCGCGAGCTTCGCAGGTTTGCGCTCTCGTGGGCGGCTGATCCACCATGCCAGCGCTGGCGCAATAAACCATAGACCCAAAACCGGGACCGCAATTAGCAGTGCAAGTGGTCTTTCCGCGCCCAGATAAGCAGCAATAATGACCGCTGCAACAGGGCAAATCCACATCGTCGCAAACGTTTGTAAGAGGTCTGAAAAACTGCCATTCACCGCCCCGTTGGTAGCTTCACTCTCAACGCCGCTGGCGGGCGCCCATTCCAATAGACGGTGTTTGGTGAATAACATGCGTGCCGAGGTGCGCAAAATTGCATCGAGGCTAAACGCGGCCTCATATGGAAGGCAGGCGAGGCTGAGTAGGGCTTGGATACTTTGTCGTCCTGCCGAGCGAGTCACATTCGATAAATGCTGCTGAAATAAAACGTCTTTCGGGGTGTGCAAAAGATCGTAAACCGTGGTGGCAACCATCGGCAAAAACATGAGGCCGATCACGGCAAGAATCCACCAGGACAGTGCGGTAACGGTCACCCATCCTGCGATGAACAGCGCAACCATGGCGGCGGGCACCAAGCTACGGCGCAAGTTGTCAAAAATTTTCCACTGCGACAATTTTGACAACGGATTTTTTGGACGATTATTGTCAGGGCTGGGCACGCGCGATAGCAGCCATGCGGCAATTTGCCAGTCACCGCGAATCCAGCGGTGACGCCGACTCACATCAGCGCTGTAGCGCGAAGGATAGTCTTCGTAGAGCTGAACATCACTCAGCAGTCCGGCCCTTGCGTAACAGCCTTCCAATAAATCATGGCTGAGGATGCGATTTTCGGGGAAGCGATCTTTGAGCACATGTTCGAATGCGTCAACATCGTAAATGCCCTTGCCGATAAAGGAGCCTTCGTGGAAAAGATCTTGATAAACGTCTGAAACAGCGCGGGTATAAGGATCAATTCCGGGCTCGCTGCCGAATAATTGGGCATACCGTGATCGATTGGTGCTCGGCAGGCTGACTGCCATGCGAGGCTGCAAAATGCCATGACCCTCAACCACGCGTCCCATCCTGCTGAGTTTATTATTCTGATTTTGCCCTCGGCTGTTCGATTCATCTGGCACCATGCTGTGAGCACGATTAAGCGGGTGTGACATGGTTGCCGCTAGCTGTCGTGCAGAGTCTCGCGGCAACTGGGTATCGGTATCGAGCGTAATGACAAATTTCACGTCCCGCAAAATGGCGATGTCGCCGATGATGACTGAAAACGGTTGTGTGACACCCAGGCGAAGCAGATTATTCAGATCGCTGAGCTTACCGCGCTTGCGCTCGTAGCCCATCCAAATGCGCTCCAAAGCATTCCAGCGGCGCGGCCGATGAAAGACGAAAAATGCATCTTCTTTATCAAGGCCATATTTGTTATTGAGTGCCGCAATTCGCTCGCGAACTAACGCTAATAGCGGCTCATCTTGAGGCAAAGCTTCCTGTGGAGCGTCGCGAAAATCTGTTAACAAACCAAAATGAAGGTTGTGGTCTCGATTCGCGAGGAACCGGACCTCAAGTGCTTCAATCAAATTCTCCGCACCGTCAGCGCTGGTAAGCATGGTGGGCACGACTACCAAGGTGCGCGATTCCGGAGGAATGCTTTTTGAGAAATCCATGCGCGGCAGCAACACCGGCGCCGCAAGTAAAGTCGCCAGCCAATTGGTCAGCGAAACCGCCAGCTGGCTTGCGCCGAGTAATGACGCCAGACTAATGATAACCAGCAAGCCTATCTCGGACTCATCCGCGCCAGCAATTCTGATCAAGCCAAAACTAACAATACTCGTCATCAGCAGGATCGAACCCAGATAAAGCGTGAGCGGAATTCGCTCGCTCAAGCGGTCGAAGCGATGCAAGGCCTCACGGGTTGAAATGCGCGCTTTAACGGCATCTTCCAAACTTGGCAAACCCTTATCGATTAGATAAAAGCCTACGTGGGATTCGCGCTCCAATGCCGAATCCTTTAGGGCGTCTGCATGGACGCTCTGTTGCGCCGCGTGGTGTGCACCCTGCCTCAGAAATGCAAGTTGTACAGCTTTACGGGCAACTTCGGTTTCGGTCAAATTAGTATTTTTGGCAACTTTTTCAATCACATGTCGGTAGCGGTCACGAGTCGCAAAATCCATCCTGCCGTATGTACCGTTTGGATCTTCTCGTAATTTTTGCTCAACACTGCTCATCGTCTCGACGAATTCGCGCCAATCCATAGCGCTTAAAAAACGCAAACTGCCGATGCTGTTGCTAATCGAAACCTGATTTGCCGCAAGGCTCTGCGTTTCCGATTGCACCAGTTGTTCTATGGTTAATCCTGTTTCAGAAAGGCGCTGCTCGATCCACGTCAACGGCAACGCCAAGGCAGAGTTGTGGCCCTGTAATCGCCTTGCCAGTTCTGCGACAAACGAGTTCACCATCGGCGGATTAGACCGGGCCATATCTGCAATGACGAGGATAAGACTTTTTGGGTCTTCTTCTGATGTACGGATCATTTCATCCGCCCATGTATCGGCCTCATTGCGGTCGAGCATGCCCGCTGCTACTCGCGCGCTGACACGCCGCAGATTTTCAATCAGCGCCAAACGCAGCATGATCGGAATCGCCCATAGCTCGCCGAGCTTGAGGTCGGCGCCTTTCTGGTATGCCGCAATAAAGCGATTGAGAATTTCCGGATCTACCCGTCCGTCGCCGTGGGCAATGGCCTCAAGCGCGATATCGTAAACCCGCGGAAGTCCTGTCGAAGGGCCGCTTTCCAACACCGGCAATTCCTGGCTATAAGCTTTTGGAAAATGTCGTCTGGCAATGCGAATCTGCTCCTCAATCAGATAAAAGTTATCGAGCAACCATTCGCCTGCAGGGGTGATTCGGCGTCCTTCTTTTACGGCGCTGGTGAGAAGGCCGCACGCCCATACCAGAACACCATAATTTTCAACCAG
>JAYVYF010000529.1:0-7913 GCA_043784585.1 Burkholderiales bacterium | reverse complement strand
CAGCGTGCGCAGCGGATTGGTGTAGAGCCGACGTTTGCCGTCCTCGTCGAGCTCGTCCACATGCGCTTCAAAATATTTCACCAGCGCCTCGCGATGTGCCGCGCGCGCGGCAGCGTCACCGATTGAATTGATATGCAGCGCCACATTGTTAATGCCTAATCGCCTCCATAAGCGCGTCAGCAGCACAATCTGTTCGGCATCGACATCGGGTCCGGCGAAACCAAACGCTTCCACATCAAACTGGTGAAACTGCCGGTAGCGGCCTTTCTGTGGGCGCTCGTGACGAAACATCGGGCCCCAGGTCCAGATACGCTTCGGGCCTTCATACAAAATATTGTGTTCAATCGCCGCGCGCACCAGACCCGCCGTAGCCTCCGGCCGCAAGGTTAATTTTTCGCCATTCGCCCCGTCTTCGAACGAATACATTTCCTTTTCAACGATGTCCGTCACTTCGCCGATAGAGCGCACAAATAGTGGCGTCGGTTCCACCACGGGCGACCGCATCAGGCGATAACCGTATTGTTCAAACACATCGCGAGTCGTGTCTTCTAAAAATTGCCAGAGCGGCGCATCCTCGGGCAGCAGATCATTCATGCCGCGCACGGCCTGTATTTTAGTCGCCGTTTTGGTGGGCACTTTGGTCGCCGCCGTATGCTGGGTTATTTCAGGAATTTTACTCACAAGATTTACTTATATCTTCAAAAAATTGATCGCCGTTGATGCTGCCAGCAAAGCTTCGGATTCTACAAGGAATCTGACCCTCGTGGCTATCCTCGCATAATGCCTTTGGGCTGTTGGTGCGGCTGTATTCCACACCTTACTTTACGCATTGCTTTAATCTTGCCACCTAATGTTGAACCCAGCAGACGATTTATGATCAAACGCGTGCATATTTACGTGATTACCCTGACTTGTGGCCATTCGGCGCAGCGTGAATTTTCGCCATTTGGCGGAACCTGAATTGTCGCCATTTGGCGACATGTCAACGAATGATAGGCTTTGTGCGTATCTGTTCTACGGTAGTATTCGGCAATTCCAATTCATCACCTTCAATTTTTTCGCTCTGGAGTTTTTCTATGCAAACCAAAATGCCCAAAAGCATTGCTTCTTTGATCTCGGCGTTTATCGTCTCGACCGCCTTGGGTGTTAGCTTCGCTGCTTCATCCTTCGCGGCCGACATGCCTAGCGTGCAGGGCGAATACGCCAAGCCAAACGCCGCCGCTGCCGCTAAATCTGCGGCGCTGCTGGTGCTCAAAGGCACACTGCCGATGCAGTCTGATTTCGCAGCAGTAGATCTTCCCGCGATGGCAGCCACCAAGATTGATGCGATCAAAAAATCAAACAGCATCGGCGGCGGCAAAAAATCGATACAGATTGGTATTTCACGCTCCATGCGTGAGGAATTGCCAAATGTTGACGCCCCCGCCAATCTGCACTGGAAAGCTGGCATCAATGGCAGCAAAGTCGCTTACCTGCGCATCAAATCAGCGGAAGCCAAAGCGATTCGTGTCGGCCTGAATATTACGAATGCACCGATTGGGCTGGAGCTTCGATTTGTCGGCGCTGACAGCCCGACCGAAGTGGTCGCATTGGCCACCGCAAATGAAGTAACGACCCTTAGAGACGACAAAGGACTTTACTGGACGCCGATGACCGAGGGGCAATATCAGCTGATTGAAATTTCACTGCCTGAGGGCAGCGACACCGCTGCGTTCAAATTTGCGATAGATTCTGTTTCGCATATTTTTGCAACACCATCGCAGAAATTCACCGATGCAAAGGCTGTGGGTGATTGCAACGTTGACGTCATCTGTGCGCCGCAGACGCAAGGATTTGTGAACGCAAAAAATGCAGTTGCTGAAATGGTGTTTCAACAAAACGGGGCCGGAGGTTCTTATATCTGCACAGGTACGTTGTTAAACGACAACGATCCCAACACCCAAATTCCGTATTTTTACAGCGCGAATCACTGCGTCAGCACGCAGGCCAGCGCAAACACGGTAAACACTTATTGGTATTACGAAAATCCCACCTGTGCAAACCCCAGAACTATCGATGTCGGCGTGCCTGCTCGTTTTATCGTGACGGGCGGCGCGACCTTGTTGTTCGCAGATACCAACAGTGACGCCCTACTTTTGCAGCTCAATAGCCCACCACCCGCCGGGGCATTTTTTCTCGGCTGGGATGCCAACACGATTAATATTGGCGACAGCATCAGCGTGATTCATCATCCAGACGGCGATCCGAAGCGCATTTCGCTGGGAATCGTTGATAGTTTTCGTACCGGTTTCGGCGGCCTAACCGGCAGCTTTATCAGCCCGACCTACTCTACCGGCAGCACCGCAGGTGGGAGCTCAGGTTCAGGCATCTTGACGCAATCAGGCGGCAACTATTTCCTCCGTGGGGGCTTATACGGCGGACCTGCGGATTGCACTACCTCCAATCTGCCCGCGAGCTCCGGCAATTACGACTACTTCTCACGCTTCGACCTCGTTTTTCCGGCGATTCAACAGTATCTTTTCAAAGGCACTGCCACCACCAACTACACCGACATCTGGTGGGCGGGTGCGGCTGAATCGGGCTGGGGCATTCAAATCACACAGCATCAATCCGGCAATATTTTTGCGACTTGGTACACCTATGACCAAGCGGGTAATCAGCTTTTCATCACCATGTCGGGCTGCGATTTAGGCGCCTTTAACGGTAGCACCTGCAGTGGGAATCTGTATCGCACCACCGGTACGCCATTCAACGTGCCGACTTTTATCGGTGCCTCCGTCACGCAGGTGGGCACCGCGACGTTTACCTTCACGGGTCCGAACAACGCCATTTTCGATTACACGATTGGGGCCACCGCGACCAACAACACCGTATCGATCCGCAAATTTATCAGCCGTTTCCCCTACGGCACTGCCTTTGCGACTTTCCCCAACGATAACTCGGATATTTATTACAAATCCGACGCGTCCGGCTGGGGCTATTCATTGGCACAACATACAGACGCCGCGTTTGGTGTGATCTATCACTACGATGAAAATAGTAACCCGATGTTTCTGACAATGTATATGCCGACCTTTAACAACACCAGCGGCGGTGCAGCAACGTTATATCGCACCCGATCCAACGGTAATAGCAGCTACCTCTCACCCACCTGGCGTGCCTCTGACATCAGCAATGTGCCGGTGTCTGGCTCAGGCAATGCCAGCGTCAGCGTGATACCAGGCGGATTAAATCTCACCTTCACCGTCAACAGTAACGGCAACAACTACACCCAGACACGCGCGCTAACGCGCGTGCCGTTCTAAGCGCATTGCCAACCAGGCGGTATTAAAGTGCCCGCCCAGCTTGCCGATTGAGCTAACTACGCTCTTATCGGCAAGCCGGGCGGGCACTTTTCGTATGCGCTGCTAACAATTTTTTTGTTGATCGCTGCGCGCCATTGCGATGTGTCGGCAGTTGTAGGCGAATGCCTACCCGCCCTGTATGCGCTGGGCAGTCAAGTTTGTAGTCGTGGCGAGAATACGATGTGGTCACGTTTCATTTACCTATTCAGCCGGAGCCACACTATGCACGTCAGCACTGCAAACCGCGTTAAATTTCCGCTTCTTGGCGCACGCCATTCGCTGCGCGTGTGCAGCGCAGCGCTCGTCACTTCATTCATATCCGTCGCATTTATTGCCACTGTGTTGAGCGCCACCGCATTTTGCAAATCAGCAATCGCCGCGAGTTACCCACGCATGGAAGGCGAATATGCCAAGCCCGATGAGGCTCGCACCAAAGCGGCTGCGCGCTTGCCGCTGCGCGGCACAGCCGCCATGCAAACTAACTTTACGGCGATTGATTTTCCCGCGATCAGCACAGCGAAAATCGATGCGGTAAAAGAGTCAAACAGCGTGGGTGATGCCGTCACTGGAAAGGCGAAACCGGCATTGCAAATTGGCATTTCGCGCACGCTGCGAGAGGAGCTACCAAACCTCGGAACCACGCCCGCACTCAAATGGACGAGTCTAGCCGACGGTAGCAAATTGGCTTATTTGCGCGTCTCGTCGCCCACCGCAAAAGCAATCCGAGTGGGACTTGCCGTTAGCAACGTGCCTGATGGCACAGAGATTCGATTTTCGGGTGATGCACACCCTTCAATCGCCGCAGCGATCGCCGACAAGCTTCAACTCACGACGTTAAATGATGCACACGATATTTACTGGACGCCGCTGACGGAAGGCGATGTGCAATTGATCGAAATTTCCGTGCCGCGCAGTGCCGACTTGGGTAGTGCGAATACAGATGAATTGAAATTTAGTGTAGAAGCGGTCTCGCATATTTTTGCCACCCCGTCGCAAAAATTCTCCGATGCAAAAGCGTTCGGCGACTGCAATGTTGACGCGGTGTGCGCTTCGCAAACACCAGGTTATCTGAATGCAAAAAACGCGGTCGCGATGATTTCTTTTCAGGCCGACAACGGGCAAGGTGGCGTGACATCGGCCACATTTACGTGCACTGCGACGCTACTAAACGACAACGACCCGACAACACAAACGCCGTATCTACTTACCTCAAATCGCTGCATTAGCAGCCAGGCTAGCGCCAATACGCTCACGTCGTTCTGGTTTTACGAAAACACGACCTGCGCGAATCCGCGTGTGTTTGATGTCGCCGTCAACAGCGCCACGATCATCGATGGCGGCGCTGCGTTACTCGTGTCGGATTTTAATAACGACAGCGCCTTTCTGCGTATGAACGGCATTCCCCCAGGTGGCGTCTTTTTCTCAGGATGGGACACGAATCCCATTGCTGTCGGTGAATCCATCAGCGTGTTGCATCATTCACTGGGCGATCCAACACGGTTAACGCTGGGCTCAGTCGAGCGATTCCGCAATGATTTCGCTGGCTTGACCGGCACCTTCGCCAGTGCCACCTACACCACTGGTACCACTTCGCCTGGCAGCACAGGTGCCGGACTTCTTACCACCGCCAGCGGCGACTATTCTCTGCGCGGCACCCTGGTTGGCGGGCCCGCCACCTGCGAAAACCGCAACCAGACCGCCAGCGGAGGTAACTACGCCTACTACTCGCGTTTCGACCAGATTTATCCGGCAATCAAGCGCTTCATCAATAAAACTATAACGCCACCAAACTTTACCGATATCTGGTGGGGCGGCCCGGCGGAATCCGGCTGGGGCATCCAGATCACACAGCACGCAACGGGAAATATTTTTGCTACTTGGTACACCTATGATCAGTCGGGCAATCAGCTGTTCATCGTCATGTCGGGTTGCGACTTGATTCCATTCAATGGCAGCGTCTGTAGCGGCCGACTTTACCGCACCACTGGCACGCCGTTCAATGACACGGCCTTTAGCGGCGCGACCACTACTTATATTGGTAACGGAACATTTACGTTTACCGACGCCAACAACGCAGCCTTTGACTACACAATCAATGCTAGCGCCACCAACACTGCGACCACGATACGAAAACTGATTACGCGTTTCCCATTCGGAACCGGTTTCTCCGCGTTCCCCAACGACGCTTCGGACGTGTATTACCAACCTGATGCGTCCGGCTGGGGCTATTCGCTGGCGCAACACGGCAGTGCTGCGTTTGGCGTAATCTACCACTATGATGAAAATCGTAACCCGATGTTCTTGACCATGTACATGCCCGCGTATAACGGCAATGTCGGCGGGAGCAGTTCAGCCACGCTATACCGCAGCCGTTCAAACGGCGGCAGTCACTACCTAACACCCGGCTGGCGTGTGGCCGACATCAGCAATGTGCCTGTCTCCGGTTCCGGCAGCGCGGCGGTCACCACCACCACCACTGGCGGACTGAATCTGATGTTCACCGTAAGCACAGGGCTTTCGGGGAACACCAGCTTTTCACAAACCCGTAGCATCAGTAAAATTCCGTTTTAAGCAGCCACCTTCAATCGGATAGCCGCGTCGGGGCGCCAAATGCATCAAGCGCGAATCGCGACAGCGGCAGTTTTTAATTGAGCAACATCACGGGATTGGCCGCAAGCCAATCCCGATTTTATTTTCGGGGCGTCTGCAACACGATGAAATTGGTCTCAAAGAAATCACTGATTTTGAAGTCGATGCAGCTCAACTTTATCGACCTGCGCGACGCGTTCAACGACCCACTCTGCAATCCATTCACCAGCCTCGTCGAGACGAGTTCCCAGTCGCTTAAAATCCAGCTTTTCAACGGCTCGTGCAGAAGCAATATTGGCTAGTAGTATCTCGGCCGTCACTTGCCTTAGCCCCCGTTCAAACGCCAATTACACTACTAGCTTTACGGCAGCGGCCGCAGTTCCCTGCCCTCTACAAGCCGGGGCGATACCGTAGCCAACGTCGACGCGTCCGGCAACAGGTTCACCCTTGAAACCGCAACTGCCGACAATTTTATGGTCTGACATTCTCACCACATAAAACGTCGCGCACCAATGCCCGCATTTCCCCGCAGCAAGATGTTGCAGGGCGCGGCCGCCACGAACGGCGGCGGTAATCCGCTTTCGATGGCACGTGATTGTTGCGCGGCTGGCGTGCGAGATTCAGCCAGATCATCAAGGTCATGCAGTGAAATCTGCTGGATTGAAACCATCATGCTGCTTGCAGGTTTGGCCCTGATGATCGTCAGCGGTCAGGTGGGGGGTTTGCAAAACCCAAACCTGGCCCTATGTAAAAACCTAAACCCCGAGACTATATTAATACCTTGATCGGAATCTCTTTTTTACGGCTCACGGTTTTACGTCCCGCCCCCGGCGCATAGGTCTTGGCGACGTATTCGTCGACCAGCGTTTGGAATTCTTCGGCGATATGGTCGCCTTTTAACGTCACCGCTTTTTCACCGTCGATGTAAACCGGGGCCACCGGTCGTTCACCGGAGCCAGGCAGCGAGATGCCGATGTTGGCGAGCTTAGATTCGCCAGGACCGTTGACCACACAGCCCATTACCGCAACGTGCATATCTTCGACGCCTGGAAATTTGGTTTTCCAAACCGGCATTTGATTGCGCAAATAGGATTGGATGCTTTCAGCCAGCGCCTGAAAATAGGTGCTGGTGGTGCGGCCACAGCCGGGACAGGCGGCGACCATCGGCGTAAACGCACGCAGGCCCATGGTCTGCAAAATTTCTTGCGCGACGATCACTTCTTTGGTGCGATCGCCATTCGGTTCGGGCGTAAGCGAAATGCGAATGGTGTCGCCAATGCCCTCTTGCAGCAACACACTTAACGCCGCCGTCGAAGCGACAATCCCTTTCGAACCCATGCCGGCTTCGGTGAGACCCAAGTGAAGCGGATAATCGCAGCGGCTGGCAAGATCGCGATACACGGCGATTAAATCCTGCACCGAGCTAACCTTGCAGGACAAACAAATTTTATCGCCCGCAAGGCCCAATTCCTCGGCTTTGGCGGCACTTTCCAATGCCGAGACGATCAACGCTTCGCGCATCACCGCATCTGCCTCAAGCGGTGATGCCAGTTGTGCGTTCTTATCCATCATGCGCGCGATCAATTCAGGGTCGAGCGAGCCCCAGTTCACGCCGATGCGGACTGGCTTATCGAACTTGATTGCGGCCTTAATCATCGCGCCAAATTGGTCATCGCGTTTGCTGCCTTGCCCCACGTTGCCGGGGTTAATCCGCAGCTTGCCCAAGGCTCTGGCGCAATCGGGCACTTCGGTTAAAAGTTTGTGGCCGTTAAAATGAAAATCACCAATCAGCGGGACGTTAAGCCCCATCGCGTCCAGCTGCGCGCGAATCTCGGGCACGGCTCGGGCTGCGGCCAGTGTGTTGACGGTAATACGCACCACTTCTGAGCCTGCGCGCGCTAATTCCGCGACTTGTTTGACGGTGGCGGCGATATCTTCGGTATCCGTATTGGTCATGGATTGCACCATGATCGGCGCATC
>JAYVYF010000528.1:0-1823 GCA_043784585.1 Burkholderiales bacterium | reverse complement strand
TTTGGCGGACTATGGCCGTGCGGGCAATTATTTTGAAAGGCAGATTGCGCGTTGGACCAAGCAGTATCGTGCGTCTGAAACCGAAAAAATCGAGGCTATGGATTTTTTAATTGACTGGCTGCCGCAGCATATTCCAGCCGGCGATGAAACCAGTATTGTGCATGGCGATTACCGGCTCGATAACCTGATTCTGCACCCCACCGAGCCGCGTATTTTGGCGATTCTTGATTGGGAGCTTTCCACGCTCGGTCATCCGCTCGCCGATTTTGCCTATCATTGCATGACGTGGCATGTTCCACCCGATGCATTTCGCGGATTGGCGGGGCTGGATTTGAACGCATTGGGCATTCCGTCAGTCAAAAACTATATTGCAAAGTATTGCGAGCGCACGGGTCGCGTTGAGCCAAATGAGGGTATTGAAAATTTTGATTATTATTTGGCCTACAACATGTTTCGCATGGCGGGAATTTTGCAGGGCATTATGAAGCGCGTGGTCGACGGGACGGCGGCTTCAGAGCAAGCAGTGGTGATGGGAAAAGCCGCACGGCCACTGGCCGAATTAGGCTATGCAGTTGCCAAAAAATTGGCTCACTTGTAACTTAGAAAGCATTCAAATGGATTTCAACTATTCCCCTAAAACCATCGCGCTGCAAGCCCGCATGGAAGCGTTTTACGCCGAACATATTTTGCCCAACGAGCAACGTTTTCATGACGATATCGCGGCCAACACCAGAGCCGGTAAACGCTGGACGCCCGTGCAATTACTGGATGAATTAAAGCCCAAAGCAAAGGCGGCCGAACTATGGAATTTATTCATGCCGGGCAAGCATGGCGCAGGATTAACCAATCTGGAATACGCACCACTCGCCGAGATTACGGGCCGTGTGCACTGGGCGCCCGAGGTGTTTAATTGCTCTGCGCCGGACACGGGCAACATGGAAGTGCTGACCCAATACGGCACACCGGAACAGCAGGAGCAATGGTTGACGCCGCTATTGAATGGCGAAATTCGCTCTGCATTTGCAATGACCGAGCCCGATGTGGCTTCATCAGACGCCACCAATATCGCCACCCGCATTACCCGAGATGGCGACGATTACGTGATCAATGGCCGTAAATGGTGGATTTCTGGCGCGGGCGATCCTCGCTGCAAAATCTATATCGTGATGGGAAAAACCAGTCCGGATGCCAAACCCCATTCACAACAATCGATGATTCTGGTGCCGGCGGATGCAGCGGGTGTGAAGGTCATACGCCCGCTTCCAGTATTCGGTTATGACGATGCCCCGCACGGTCATTGCGAAATTAATTTTGACAATGTGCGGGTGTCGGCCTCAAACATGTTGCTCGGTGAAGGCCGCGGATTTGAAATCGCGCAAGGCCGTCTGGGACCTGGCCGCATTCATCACTGCATGCGTTTGATAGGCTTGGCCGAGCGCGCGCTGCAACTCATGTGCGTTCGTCTATCGTCGCGAGTGGCGTTTGGCAAACCGATTGCCGCACAAAGTGTTTGGCATGAGCGCATCGCCGAATCCCGCTGCATGATCGATCAGGCGCGTTTACTTACACTAAAAGCCGCGCACACCATGGACGTCGCCGGCAACAAGGTCGCGAAAGCAGAAATTGCGATGATCAAGATTGTGGCGCCCACCATGGCGCAACAGGTTATCGATTGGGCGATGCAGGCGCACGGCGGTGCCGGACTGACCGAAGACTTCCCGCTCGCTTATGCCTATACCTGGGCGCGAATTTTGCGGCTGGCCGATGGTCCCGATGAAGTACATCGCGCGTCACTTGCAAAAATGGAACTGGGCAAATATCTG
>JAYVYF010000527.1:0-4364 GCA_043784585.1 Burkholderiales bacterium | reverse complement strand
AGTGCGCTTGTTATTTCTGAAGCTGGCGATATAGGCTCGCATACTGCGCCGCCATATTTTTCGGGCTGAATTTTAATGCGGTGTCGCGTGCTGCAAGCCCCATGGCGGGGGTGATGTCATGCATGGCGCGGGCAATCGCCGCAGTATCCAGAGCATCGCACACATAACCATTAACGCCCTCGTCTATTAGTTCTGCCGCGCCCGCGCCGGTGCTGGTGATTACGGCCAAGCCAGCCGCCATAGCTTCGAGACAGACAAGGCCAAATGGTTCATAAATGGTGGGCAACACGAACACGTCGCTGGCCGCATAAAACGGCCGCGTATCCGCCACGCCACCGGTAAAAATTATCCGTTCGCGAATCCCCAACTGGCTGGCGAGCGCTTCATATTTCTTACTTAGCTTATCTTTTCCCACGACCAGGCCGAATATTTTTTCAGGCGCAACGGCTGGGTAGGCGGGAGCCGGGTGCGCAAGGGCGCGAATAAATTGCGCCAGACCTTTGCGTTCAAAGCCTGAACCGACGAATACGGCGACTTTTACGGCCGCTGGAATGCCATATTTGCCGCGCGTGGCATCGCGCATTTGGCTGCGACTATCCGGAGAGAATTTTTCGGTATCAATACCGCTGTAAATAACGTGCAGTTTTTCAGGGTCCACATCGAAGTGGCGAAGAACATCGGCTTTCACCATTTGCGAAATACAAATGGCGGCCTTGAATTTTGGCGACGAATACATGGCGCGCTCCGCAGCGAGCACATAACGATGGTGCGGATTGATCGCGATACCGAATTGTTTTACGCCGCTGGAAATTCTCGCCCGTTGCCGGAGCCATTCGGCGTGTACGCCATCGACCGCATGATAAATATCGCAATCAGGCAGCCGTTCGTAGGACTGGATGAGATCAAATTTTTCTTGCGAAATTGCGCGCGTGACGGCAGCATTAAAGCCGCTATCGCGACCGGCGGAAGTCAAATAGCGCGGGTTGACGATGCGATGTTTCATGGCACCCGCCGCCTGCACCGGCCATGCGCGGGTGAACAACGTGAATTTCACGTCGCTGCCCTGCATGGCCGCCACTGCATCATTCAAGAAACGCTCAGCGCCGCCAAACGGATTGTATTTGGCGCGGACCAAGGCTATTTTCACGCCTCAAATCTCAACGAGTTGCCGCAGTTGCTGCCAAATCGGTTGCCCCACTGGCTGCCAGCAAATCATTCAACGCCGCAAGCACTTGCGCGACCGGTAACTCGGTCAGGCACTCGCTCACTTTCGATCCGCCACAACCATCATTACCGCAAGGCCGGCAGGTGTGGCGCGGGTCAGTTGAGGCAACAATACGATGAATCACGCCCCACGGCCCCCAATGCGCTTCGCCCGATGGTCCGAATAGCGCGATAGTCGGCGTTTGCATGGCGGCGGCCATGTGCATCGGCGCAGAATCTACGCCCACGAACGCTTTTGCCCGCACCGTTAGCGCGGCCAATTCTTTTAGTGACAGCATGCCGGTTAAATCCACCACGGGCGCTTTGAGTTTGGTTTTAATCGCCGCGATCATGTCGCGCTCATCCGCCGTGGGCGCGGCGGTCAGCACCACGCGCTCGCCCTGACGCCCAAGCTCCAAAATCAAATCCGCAAACTTTTCAGCCGGCCAAGTTTTGAATGCCCAGCGCGAAGTGGGGTGAATATGAATAAAATTTTTATGCGCAAAACCATGCTGCGCCATCAGCGCCGCGACTTTGTCGTCGGCAATTTTGCCCGGCACCAGCACCAGCTGCTTTTCCGCGCGCGATGGCTGCACACCGACCCGTCGCAACGCATCGAGATTACTTTCCACGGTGTGTCGAAAAGTGGCGCGTGGAGTCGGATAGGTGTGGGTAAAACTTGATTTCCACCAGTTGGAATCGCGGCCCTCGTTGATGCCCTGTGCGCGCTGCGCCACCGCGTATTGGGGCCTGAGCAGACGTGTCAGCCATGCGCCGCGCGGATGCTCGGTCAGATGCAGCACCAGATCATATTCACGTTTTCGCAATGCACGCAACAGCGAGATTTCGCGCGACGCTTGGGTGATCAAGCCCATGCGCTTCCATTCGCGATCAATAGTGAAAACTTCAGAAATCGCGGGGTGCCCGGTCAGCATTTCGCGGGTATCGTGATAGACCAGCGCATCGACATCCAAATGCGGCGCATGGTTTTTAAGCACCTGAAAAACCGGCGAAGTCAGCAGCACATCGCCGTGATGGCGCAGCTTGATCACCAGGACGCGCTTGATCGTGTTTAGCTCTATAGCATCTTCTAGCATGCGGCGAAGATAGCAGAATTAACGCCTGGCAGGCGTGGAGGCGATGATTTTTCTGGCGCGATGCGTTACTGATGGTTGGAAAACAATTCAAACCCCAGCACAGACGTGCTTTTCAGATGCTTTTCGTCTTGAAACCGTCGTCCTGCTTAGGGTTTAAATTTATGCAAACTATGCTTGATGACGGTTTTCCGTCCAGTCGAATTCCATCTGGCCCGCTGTCCGCAGCGCCAGCGCTCGCCCCGCAAGGCGTTCCACCAAGTGCAAACTCATATCGATCCCGGCAGATATTCCGGCAGAGGTCACGATATTGCCTTCATCCACCCATCGCGTGTTGGCTTCAACGATTAGCGTTGGAAACATCGCACGCAGATCGTCAATATCTTCCCAGTGGGTGGTTACGCGTTTGCCGGCGAGCAGCCCAGCCTTGGCAAGTAAAAATGCGCCGGTACAGACCGATGCGGTCATTTTAGTGTGAGCGGCAGTGTGTCGAATCCAGTCGATCACATGCGGTTTTGCCATTGCCGCAGCGACCACGCCGCCGGGCACGATCAAAACATCGAGCGTTACGTGATTGGTAAAGTCCGCATCAGGCAACACTCGCAAGCCCGCCCGCGCACGCACCGATGTGATCTGCTCTGGCGTCGCCTGCGTACCTTCGCTCAGGCTATAAACGCGAAAAAGCTCACTGCCGGGATGATCGAGCGCATGCATCCTGGACGCCGTTGTGAAAACTTCGTATGGCCCCGCGAAATCAAGCACTTCCACATCGTCGAACACATAAATGCCGATGTGGAATGTGCCAAGCGCCAAGCGCTGTGTTCAGCACCGGCAACCTATTTGCCCTGCGGGCCCACCAGCATTTCAACAAACTTTGCGGGCGGAACAAAGCCTTTGCCCCAACGCTCATCAAACTCGGCGGTCGGTTTGGCGGCGACAATATCGTCCAGCTTTTTGCCCTGCTTCATCAGCGCCGCCACGCGACCCGATATCGTCGCGACCATGTCACGATAGGCCTTCAATTCGACTTTGTTAGACACCGGGCCGTGGCCGGGAATGATGCGGGTTTTGTCATCCGCAATCGCCAGCACGCGATCTGCCGCGGCGACCACGCCCGCAGCTGTGCCGCCGCTGGAGAGATCAATGAACGGATAAAAACCGTTGAAGTAGGTGTCGCCCATGTGGATCACATTGCTGTTTTTGAAATGAATAATGGAATCGCCATCGGTATGCGCGTTCGGCACGTGGAAGGCTTTGATTTCATCGCCATTCAGATAGAACGTGACGTCTTGCGCAAAGGTCACCACCGGCAGCGCAGCCTTGGGCTGAGCGTCGACTTTGGCGCGCATATATTCGATAAATTGGTCCGAGGACAAACGCTTGCGCACATTCTCATGCGCCACAATCAGCACACCCTGCTTGCTAAAATTTTCGTTACCGCCAGTGTGATCGCCATGCCAATGCGTGTTCATCAAAAACTTGACCGGCTTATCGGTCAGCGCCTTGATCGCCGCCGAAATCTTCGGTGTCAGTGGTGCGAATTGATCATCAATCACAAACACAGCATCATCGCCAACTGACAGGCCGATATTGCCGCCCGCGCCGAATAAAACGTAGGTCGTGGGCGATAATTTTTCGGTTTTGATTTCTACTTTGTCGTAGTTCTGGGCGGTTGCGGGCAGCGCGACCGCAGCAGAAAGCGACAATGCCGCCGCTATGAAACGAATGGACTGAATGTGGGTCATAACGGTCTCCAATTAAATGTGCTGCAAGTTTATTACGACTGCGGTCGATTTGCGAGCTGATATTAAGTTGGTTTTCTGAACTTATTGCGATCTTCCGCAGCGCTCCAATTTTACTTCGCACAATTTTCCAGCAAGCGTAACATTAAGCTTGTTGCAAATTTCCTTGAAAGGAATCGACATGAAAAAATCCGTACTGAACCTATACATGATTTCAGCTGCAGTTTGCATCGCAAGTTCTGCCGCAAACGCAACCACCACGGTCACGTTTGTCGCACCCGAAAAATTCACCGATATGCCGTTTGCGCCTTACGAGAAGGATCGC
>JAYVYF010000526.1:0-6804 GCA_043784585.1 Burkholderiales bacterium | reverse complement strand
GAACCATCGGTCTCAGTGCCGACCGCTACCGCGGCGAGACTGGCGGCAATGGACGCGCCTGAGCCGGAACTGGAACCACTGGTGCTGCGATCGAGCGCGTATGGATTTTTAGTCAGCCCGCCGCGACCGCTCCAGCCAGATGACGAGCGGGTTGAGCGGAAGTTAGCCCATTCGCTAAGATTCGTTTTGCCGAGAATCACGGCACCGGCAGCGCGCAGTTTTTCAACCACAAAAGCATCGCGCTGCGGCTTGACGCCCACCATCGCCAGTGAACCCGCGGTGGTCTCCATTTTGTCCGCAGTAGCAATATTGTCTTTGATCAACACGGGAATGCCATGCAGCGGAGAACGTGGGCCACTCAATTTGCGCTCCTTGTCAAGCGCGGCCGCAATAGAAAGCGCGTCGGGGTTGAGCTCAATGATTGAATTTATAGAGGGGCCGGATTTGTCTATTTTTTTAATTCGGACCAAATACGCTTTCACCAGCGCCTGCGAGCTCGTTTTACCGGACTGCATCGCGGCTTGTAAATCGGCAATGCTTGCGTCTTCGATCTTAAAAGCGCCCTTCTTGTCAGTGCCGACTGCTGCCATCACCTGTCCTCCGCTCACAGTGCCTGCCATGACCATCCCCAATCCCACGAACTCTCTGCGGTTCATTGCCTGCACTCCGTGTCTGGTTAAAAAACAAGATTACACTCTACGACAGAGTATACGGAGCAATTTATTGAATTGGGCTCATATCAATAGCCGCATAAAGTAAACGTATTTACTCAACCAGGCGGGCAGCAAACAGCAAAAAAACCGTAGCATGCCATCGCGGCAAGCGTGACGAGGCGTTGCGTTGCAGAGAATATGCGTACACCGCGTGGGGTGTCTCCATCGAAAGATGGCCGTAGATGTTAATCTCCTCACCACCGCGTCGCCGAACTGCAGGCTCATGCGCTTCCGGTCTAGCCCCTGCGCATGTGCGTTCGTTAAAACTTTTATGAACCTATAATCATAGTGTCCCAATCCGGACATTTTCCTTCCCCAAAACGAGTGTTGTTTCATGAATATCGGCGTACTCTGCGCACTTTTATCGGCTTTGCTATTTGGCATCAGTACCCCATTCGCCAAGCTGCTGGTGGGTGCGATTGCGCCGCTAATGTTGGCAGGACTGCTCTATCTGGGCAGCGGGATCGGCTTGCTCTTTTGGTTTGCGGTGCGCCAGATGCCTGCACACACCGTGGCAACGTTCCAATCCGCGCGTCTGGTGAGAGCTGATTGGCCATGGCTCGCGGCGGCGGTATTGGCGGGAGGTGTGGCCGGGCCCGCTTTACTGATGCTTGGCCTGAGCTCGACTGCCGCATCCACTACGTCATTGTTGCTAAACCTCGAAGGTGTCCTCACGGCAGCGCTAGCATGGTTTGTGTTCAAGGAAAATTTTGACCGTCGAATTTTCTTGGGGATGTGCTGCATCGTGGTGGCGGGCGCATTGCTATCGTGGCCATCATCGATTGAAACCGGCATCGCATGGGGTACGCTGGCGATCATTGCCGCCTGCCTGTGTTGGGCAATCGATAATAATCTGACCCGCAAAATTTCCGCCAGCGATGCCGTGCAGATCGCGGGCATCAAGGGTTTGGTTGCGGGCAGCATCAACCTTACCATTGCGCTGGCAATAGGAAACACCTTTCCGCAACCCACCAGCATACTTGCCGCAGGGCTAGTGGGCTTCTGCGGCTATGGACTCAGTCTGGTGTTGTTTGTGATCGCGCTCCGCCATCTGGGCACCGCCCGTACCGGGGCTTATTTCTCAGTCGCACCGTTCGCCGGCGCAGTAATTGCCATATTATTTCTGGGCGATGCGCCCACGACTCTATTCTGGTTCGCGGCGGCATTAATGGCGTTGGGCATCGCCCTGCATCTGACCGAACATCATGCCCATCAACACCTGCATGAGCCGATGCAGCACGCGCATGGCCACGTGCACGACGAGCACCATCAGCACGAACACGACTTTGCATGGGACGGCAAGGAGCCGCATGTGCACGACCATCCGCATATCGCGCTCAGCCACGACCACCCGCACTTTCCCGACATTCATCATCGCCATTAATAAAGGTACGGCAGACGATCAACATCAGCCCATGCAGAGGTCAGCGCCGTTCTGTCGATGCTTCCTGACGGCTAAACTCCTGTTCGACCAACGGCACCAACGCTGACGTGAGTCGATTGGCTTCGCTTGCAGAAACGTGTGACCACTCAGGCAAATAGTAGCCTTGCAATTGAGGGTAATCCTCAAAATGGATGCCCGTGCTGCCGGTACGCTGCAACAGCGCGTCCCAAGTTTGCGCTCTCGGGAAAACCTTTTTTTCAAATGCGTAATAATCCCCATCGCTCGGCATTCGGACAAACGTTAGACGGACGCCGCGTGCGCGCAAAGCGGAAACAGCAGCAGTGGCTCGGCTGATCTGTTTATCAATCAATTTTTGCAATTTTTCCGGAGTGTCCATGTTTGGCGGAGGCGGCCCGGTGAAATTCTGCGCCCAAATGCGCCGCGCCTGTGCCTGATACGCGGGATCTGTTTCCACCTTCTTCCATAGATGTGTGTTGCGGTCGGCGTCTGATAGAGCCAGCTTGCGAACGCTGATGCGCTGTGGCACACCGGGACGGGCGGGCCATGCCTGTCGCCTGACTACGGTGTTTAACGCGTAATCACCATCGTAGAACGCAAAATAAGGCTCCACGAAATGCTGCGATAGCCAGTGCCCGCTGCGCTGCGACAAACTTTGTTTGTGAAAATAAGGGATTGCTGCGCCGCGGTAGGCAAAGTCTGAGAAAAATAAATTTGGTGTAACACCGATCAACAAGCGACCTGTAAAGTTCGTGTCATCTGCAAGATCTTCCAATACCGGAACCGCCGAGGTGCCTTCGAGTGCCAGCTGAATTGGGCGTTTGCCAGTAGCGCTTTCCCAGATGGGAAGCTGCACATCAAACAGCATGCGTGAGGAGCCGATCAACACAGTACTGTTGCCTTCACCATTAACAATTCGGCGACGCTGTGCCGCCCATGAATCATTGCTGTTGGCGTAGGCGGGAACCACGCCAAAGTCGCGCCAATAAAATTCCCAGGCGCCCAGCAAAACCATAAACATGAGCATCGCCACGAGAAAAATTTGATCCCAAGGCCGCGCGGGCACATCACGCTCAGGCACCGGCTGCGCGACCCCCGGGCGATCGGATGCGGTGAGTCTCACGAAGCCGGGGCGATCAAGTTTTTCCGCAGCATTGGCGAGACTGTCGGACATAGCCACCTCAGAACTGGAAATAGATGAAGGCATTTCCTTCTCCTTGTGCAATCACAATCGCGAACAGCATCAGCGCCCAAATGGCTGCGAGCAGCATGGCCGGGGTGCGGCTGACGACTGATTCCAGTGTCCGGTTTCTCATCAGCCAGTGAGCGCAGACAATGCCACTGACAATCAGCGTAACCATGACCAAATGCACGGTCGGCAAGATTGGTTTGGCGTCGCTGTTTGCGCCAAACATGCCGCCCAACACCTGCCATGCTTTGCCAAAGCTGGTGGCACGGAAAAATACCCACGTCACGTTGACCAGCGCATAGGTCAACAAGCCAAACAACACCAGCATCACAGGCCCCGGCTTATTGCCCGAAAAACGGGATCGCAGCAAACGCTCCAGCGACAAATACAGCCCATGGAGGCCACCCCAGACAACGAAAGTCCAACTGGCACCATGCCATAAACCGCCCAGCAGCATTGTCACCATCAGCGCCAGATAAGTACGAGCTTCACCATGCCGATTGCCACCGAGCGGGATGTATAGATAATCGCGAAGCCAGGACGACAGTGTGATGTGCCATCGTCGCCAGAAATCCGAAAAACCGATGGCCGCATAGGGAAAACGAAAATTATCGGGCATCGCAAAACCGAGGCACAGGGCAGCGCCGATCGCGGTAGTCGAATAACCCGCAAAATCGCAAAAAATCTGACCGCTGAAAGCGAGCGTGGCAACCCACGAATCGAGCACACCGGGTATACGATTGCCGTCAAAAACCATCTCACTTGCCGCGGCCAGGAAACTATCTGCCAGCACCACTTTTTGGAACAATCCAAGCGTCATTAATGCCAGTCCGAAACGTAACATTTGTGGCGTCGCACGACGTGGCGTGACGAATTGCGGAACCAATTCAGTGGGCCGCATGATGGGGCCCGCCACCAAATGCGGGAAAAAGGTAACAAACAACGCGTAATCGAGGAAATTACGCGCTGGCGCAGCACGTCGTAAATAAATATCAAGCGTGTACGACATCGTGGCAAACGTATAAAACGATATTCCGACCGGCAGCACGATATCGAACGCCGGCGGCGTGTAGGTCACACCCAGCGCCCCCATCAAGGCGACGAAATTACTCATCAGGAACGTGCCGTACTTGAAATAACACAGCATCCCCAGATTGGCCACCACCGATACGAGCATCCATGCGCGGCGTGTGCTGGGTCGTTCGGCCCTTACCAGTTTTTGCGCCGCAATCCAATCCACGACCGTGGATACCCACAACAAAATAATGAACGGCGGATTCCAAGCTGCGTAGAAAAGGTAGCTCGCGATGAGCAGATTAACTTTTTTGGTGGTCCATCCAAAGGGCATCGAGTGCAGCACCAGCACGAGCGCGAAAAACACGATAAACGTGAGCGAATTAAAAACCATTGGTACGCCTCCCTGGCGATCCGAGTTTTAGTGGCTGCAAGATCGTATCACGGTCAAAAAATTTGCGCTTGATGCGGGAGGTCGCGCTGAGCGCATCCTTGCCCATTAAATACGCAAAGCACGGTAACTACCGAATTTAATAGATGGTCAGTTTGCAATTGCAGATGTCTGCCAAATTGTGTTGCACTCGCTTGCAACGTGGCGGGCAGATACTTCTCAAACAAGGCAAATGTGGTTCCCATCATTTGCGAATTTTTGAACCCGCCACCACCGCCCGTAACCCCCAGATTTTTACGATTTGAGCCATGAATTTCTCTTTCGTATAGTTGATTGGCACAGCACTGCGGCACTCCGCAGATTCACAACATGGCGTTGCGGATCAAAGGTACGCGTCCGTATGAGCCGGGTAGCTTCTTGAGCATGGGAACGAGCTGAAAACCAGTAGAGGACAGTTCACGATTCGCTGCAGTGTTAACGGAACACGCAAAAATTAACGATGCAATCTTAAGAACGAGATGCAAATGGAAAACCTGACATGCGCTTGCTCTATCCATCGCGGTTATCCGCGATCAGGGGATAGGCAAATTTAAGTGGCGGATTTTTGCGCGCAATTACGTTTTGAGCTTTTATTTTATTAACGATCTAAAGCCCGCGTGTCGTGAGGGCCGCTAACGGAAACTACAGGGCAAATGGTGACCATCCAATTGCTAAAAAAATCGCCGCTATTAAACAACGAAACCCTATGATTGACGGTTGTTCACACGCATTTATGGCCCGCAATGCCACCAAATGCTAGTGTATTTCATTTTTTTGCGTTGCTAATTCCGCCATTTAATAGTGTTGTGTGTTGCGTGTTGCCCTCTCGCCGTCAATATGGGCAGCTTTGGGCCAGCGGCTGGAGTGAGGGTAAACTTTATAACTCACAAATATTGCTCAGCTCAGTCAAGGCGCTGGTGTGTAAAACTCACGGCCTTCCTATAAGGGAACGAATTAAGAAATTTCTTGCCAAGAGATAGCATTCTGTTCAAAATTTAATACCGCATCTAACGCATAAAGCGTTACCAGCAGAAAATAAATCTTGCCCCCTAATCAGCGCTTGCGCCCAACACGCTTTATTCAACTCTCATCAGGGAATTCTAATGAACACACCAATTACCACGCGCCAGCTCGGCACGAATGGCCCTGCGGTATCGGCTATCGGCCTTGGCTGTATGGGCATGAGCGAATTTTATGCGAATCGCGATGATGCTGAATCGATTGCGACGATTCATCGCGCGCTCGAGCTGGGTATCAACTTTCTTGACACGGCAGATATGTATGGCCCGTATACCAATGAGGAGCTGATTGCCAAAGCCATTGTGGGCAAGCGCAATCAATTTTTTATTGCCAGTAAATTCGGCATTGTTCGCGATCCGAACAATCCCGCCGCGCGTGGCATCAATGGTAGCCCGGACTATGTTCGACATTCAGTGGAAGGCAGCTTGAAACGGCTGGGGGTTGCGACGATTGATCTCTATTATCAACACCGGATTGACCCGCAAACGCCTATTGAGGACACGGTGGGTGCGCTGTCGGATTTGGTCAAAGCAGGCAAGATTCGCTATATCGGGCTATCAGAGGCATCGTCCCAAACACTCGAACGCGCGCACAAAATACACCCGATCACTGCCCTGCAAAGCGAATATTCTTTGTGGACCCGCGACCCTGAACAAGCCGTGCTGGCAACTTGCCGAGCGCTGGGCATTGGATTCGTGCCCTATAGCCCGCTGGGACGGGGGTTTTTGACCGGTGCCATCACCACGCCATCCCAGTTTGCGGACGATGATTATCGCCGCACTAGTCCACGTTTTCAGGGCGAAAATTTTGCGAAAAATCTGGCTTTAGTCGTCAAGGTAAAAGAGCTCGCCGCGCAAAAAGGCTGTACGCCTGGTCAATTTGCACTTGCCTGGGTACTGGCACAGGGCGACGACATTGTGCCGATTCCAGGCACCAAGCGACGCAGCTATCTGGAAGAAAATGCGCTTGCACTTGACGTGAAGTTAAGCGCCCTCGAACTGATTGAACTGGACGCGATTTTTCCATTTGGAGCCGC
>JAYVYF010000525.1:0-3085 GCA_043784585.1 Burkholderiales bacterium | reverse complement strand
AAGATCAAGAAACTATTGACCAGCTCAGGCATTAACTTTACCTATGCAGCCCCGCTGGCTGATGCGCCTTTTGCGGTTCAAATAAAAGAGACTATTGTTAGAGGCCCCGACGAAGCAGCGATCAAAGCAGCGTTAAAAGCAGCAGGCTATCCGACCGGTGCCAACCCAGCCGAAATGAACAAGCCAAAAGTTGTATTAATCATCTTCATTCTGATGATTTACGTGACCATGGTTTATGGACCGATCGCGGCATTTCTGGTGGAGCTGTTCCCGACCCGGATTCGCTATACGTCGATGTCGCTACCCTATCATATTGGTAATGGTTGGTTCGGCGGTTTCTTGCCGTTCACAGCAACTTTCCTGTCGATCTCAGCCGGTAATATTTACCAAGGCCTCTGGTATCCCATTATCATCGCCTCCATGACATTTGTGATCGGTGCATTGTTTATGCCTGAGACCAAAGATTTTGCAATGATTAGAGACGAATAACTCGTTACAGCAAGGCAGCCACTAAAAGGCTTGCAAGTAAAAAAAAGTCCGCAGAGATGCGGGCTTTTTTATGATGTATCGCGATTAACTTCATGATGTAAGTGCGTAGTTACTAGACGTCTGCTATGAAAGCTCTAAGAGGCGCAAATGGATCCGATGCAAATTTATGTCAAAACCCCGCTTGGGTCGGAAGAAATTAAAAACTGCAAACTTCATCTTGCGCCCCGTTTGCGGACCATGCTCATTATGGTGGATGGTCGAAAGTCAGTCGCTGCCCTAAAAAATGACGCAGCGAAATTCAGCTGCCCTATTGATTTTATTGAAAGCTTACTGGCAGCCGGATTGATCGTAAAGGCGGTTGCCGCGGAGCGTGCAGCCTCCTCGGTTGCGGCAAGCACCACAGGCGTGCAATCTATGATGCTAACTGAAGCGCCGCCAGCGTTGGACGGATATGAAAAATTGCGATTGGCAAAAGATTTTATGAATAATGCAGTGGTAAATTCACTCGGAATGAAAGGGTTTTTCTTTACCCTAAAATTAGAGCGTGCAGGTAACGTAGCCGATTTACGTGGGTTGGTCAAACCATTTCAGGATGCGATTACAAAAGCCAGCGGTGAGGCTGAAGCAAAAATCCTTACCGAACAATTGTTAAAATATTTAGGCTGATTGCGAGATCACACACGTGTCTCAGCCCGCAGCGATCAAGTGTTTTTCTGACCGCTCGTCTGCGGTCTGATTCATTCTTCTTAGCAGTCTTGTTTTTTCAATAAGGTCGTGCATTTAATTCACGTTAGCTTCATGTCCACTCTTTTTCGTTATCTCGCCAAAGAAATTATTTGGGCCACCGCGTTGCTGCTGGCGGCGCTTCTTGCCTTGTTCGCGCTTTTTGATCTCATGTCGCAACTGGGCGAGTTGGGCAAAGGCAGCTTTGGGCTGGCCAAACTGCTGGCTTACGTTACATTGCTCCAGCCGACAAATGTTGTGGTCGTTTTTCCGCTGGCAGCACTGATGGGCACATTGCTGGCGGTCTCGCGCCTGTCTGCGCAGTCAGAGCTAACGGTGATGCGCGCGTCGGGATTATCACTTGCGCGTCTCGCTACATTTGCGGCCATTATCGGTTTGCTATTTTCATCGTTTATTTTTTTATTTGGCGAATTTGTTGCACCGGCTTCTGAAGAGGCCGCTCGACGGTTGAAATTGGCGGCGACCAGCAATATGGTGGCGCAAAATTTTCGCTCGGGTTTTTGGGTAAAAGATGGCCGGTCATTTGTGAATATCCAAACGGTTACACCGGATACGCAGCTGCTTGACATGCGGGTTTATGATTTCGATGCCGCCCATCGCCTGACTTCAATCAGTGTTGTGAAGAAGGCTGTTTTTGAGGCCAACAACCGGTGGCGTTTGGAAGGGGTTGAAAAAACAATTTTTGAAGCGGCCGCAGCGGGCGGCCAAACGGCGCGGATTGAACAGCAGCCTAATGCGATTTGGAATTCTTCGTTGACACCAGATCTCATGTCAGTACTGCGGGTGAGCGCTGACAGCATGTCTATGGCCAATTTGTCGGCCTACATAGATCACTTGAGGGACAACAAACAAAACAGTACGCGTTACGAATGGGCGTATTGGGCAAAACTTTTCCAGCCGGCTGCGGTGATCATCATGATGCTGCTCGCCATTCCGTTCGCGATTCAATCCACTCGGGGCGGCGGGGTCGGCGCCAAGCTGCTACTGGGCGTGATGATCGGGGTCGGCTTTTATTTTTTGAATCAGCTTACGTCACATTTAACCGTGCTTTATAACTGGCCACCGCTGCTATCGGCATCAATGCCGGTCGCGGTGTTTTTAGTTGTATCGTTGCTGCTGATCGCCTGGAAAGAACGTCCCGGCAGGTTTCGGAAGGCTTTTGTTTGATAGGTTGGGATACTTAAAGGCATAGACAGTTGCTACCTCACCTAGTATTACTTCGGAAGCGTCGCGTCGATGATTCTGGTGCCTGCCCAGCGGTCGTGCAGAAACTGCCGGTCAGCATCAAATTTAGCCCAGAATAAGGTTGCCAGCATGGGTAGAAACATCCACATCGTGATTACCGGGCTAATGCGGTTCGGGAAAAATATAAACATAATTCCGGCACATGCAGGCCCAAAAAAAAGCGCTGCAAAGGCGAAACGCCGAAGCGCAAATTTCCAGTTTAGCGACGCGCCATCACGCGTGACCACACGTAGTTTCCAGGTCTTCATGGGCAAGGTCTGCCCGCCGTGACGCCAGAACCATGTGAAATAAGTAAGCAATATCGCGAATAAATAAAGCTGGAATATGAGGTGTGGGACCCCGTTGAGCGTTGCACCTTTGAGGCCTGCGATGGGAAAGCTCATCACCAGCATTAACGCCAACATCAGCAGCGCTTCATACGGAAGCGCTGCAATCCGCCTTATCGCGCTAGGGACGGATTGGGTGCTCGGTATTGCTGTATTAACTGAGCCAACAGAGGGTGCGAGTTCTCCTGTTGTTCGATCCCTCTTGTACATTTTCACCGGGCTGGTGAGGTTGAATCAGATACGTTTGATGGCGCTATGGCGGGGCCACTTGTCGTTGCCTG
>JAYVYF010000524.1:0-2897 GCA_043784585.1 Burkholderiales bacterium | reverse complement strand
TAGTGTTTTCAAGCATTTGCGAAAAGCAGCTTCCTCACGAAAGTCCGTTCAGAATGACAAATCTCCTCCACAGATTACTACCGCTGCACCACCCATAAGTAAATGGAAAAACGCGTCGTCTTCCGCAGTAAGTGGTTGCCGTATCTGTTGGTCGCGCCGCAGATCATCATCACGGTGGTATTCTTTTTCTGGCCCGCGTTTCAGGCGGTGTATCAGTCAACATTATTGCAGGACGCATTCGGTCTCAATACGCAGTTTGTCGGCCTTGATAATTTCAAAGCGCTATTCGCCGATGAAAATTATTTGGTCTCGTTTCGCACCACTGCGATTTTCAGTGCGTTGGTCGCGAGTTTGGGTCTGTCATTTTCGTTGTTGTTGGCGGTGGCGGCGGACCGGATTGTGTGCGGTGCATTTGCGTATAAAACACTTTTGATTTGGCCTTATGCTGTCGCTCCCGCGATTGCGGGCGTGTTGTGGGGATTCCTGTTTGCGCCCTCGATTGGCATTTTGGGTTATGTGTTGAAGCAATGGAATATCCCGTGGAATTTCTTGCTGAATGACAATCACGCGATGATTTTGGTGGTGATCGCAGCGGTCTGGAAGCAGGTAAGTTACAACTTTTTATTTTTCCTGGCCGGCCTGCAATCCATTCCGCGTTCACTGGTGGAAGCCGCCGCGATTGATGGTGCCAGCCCCGCGCGGCGATTCTGGACGATTGTATTTCCGTTATTGTCGCCCACCACGTTTTTTTTGTTGGTGGTGAATATTGTTTACGCGTTTTTTGATACCTTCGGTGTGATCGACGCGACCACGCAAGGCGGCCCGGCGCAGGCCACGCAGATTCTGGTTTACAAAGTTTATGCCGATGGTTTCAAGGGCGGCGATCTCGGCGGCTCGTCGGCGCAATCGGTGATTTTGATGATTATCGTGATTGCGTTATCGGTGATTCAATTCCGCTACGTTGAGCGCAAGGTGCAATATTAATGGTGGAAAATCGGCCATGGATGACCGCATTTTATTACGTCGTGTTAACCCTCGGCGTGCTGGTTGTCGCCTTCCCGCTTTACATCACGTTTATCGCCTCCACACTGACGATGGAGCAGGTGCTGCAAGCGCCGATGCCGCTATTGCCTGGCGATCAATTCATTAACAACTACGCACGCGTTTTGACGGCAGGCTCGACCCACGCTTCCGCCGCGCCGGTAGGTCAGATGATGTTGAACTCATTCGTGATGGCAATGGTGATTGCAGTCGGCAAAATTGCGATCTCGATTATTTCTGCATTCGCGATTATTTATTTCCGCTTCCCGCTGAAGAATTTCTTCTTCTGGATGATTTTTATTACGTTGATGTTGCCGGTGGAAGTACGCATTTTGCCGACGTACAAAGTGGTATCGGACTTGGGCATGCTGAATTCATACGTGGGTTTAACACTGCCGTTGATCGCCTCCGCCACCGCTACATTTTTATTCCGCCAATTTTTTATGACGATCCCGGATGAGCTTGCCGAAGCTGCACGCATTGATGGTGCCGGGCCGATGCGATTCTTTTTTGATGTGGTGTTGCCGCTTTCCAAAACCAGTATCGCCGCGCTGTTTGTGATCCAGTTTATTTATGGGTGGAATCAATACTTGTGGCCGCTGTTGGTGACCACCGATGAATCGATGTACACGACCGTGATTGGGATAAAGCGCATGATCGCGGGTGGGGACTCCGCGACGGAATGGAATCTGGTCATGGCGACCGCGATCCTGGCGATGTTGCCACCGGCGTTGGTGGTGGTATTGATGCAGAGGTGGTTTGTAAAAGGCTTAGTGGAGACTGAAAAATGATGAGCACCCAGCGCAATTTAAGTATTGCTAAGGCGATTTGACGTGATTTCCTTGCTGTGTGTGAACGGTTAATTTGCAGCGCAGGAATGATGCCTTTTCGGGTCGTCGTTGGAATTTCTATTGGTGGTGCGATGCGCGCGGGACGTTGCGCCTTATCTGCATTAATTTGTGCAACAAGTGTTGCCGCTGTTGGCTATTTTGTTGCTCGTATTGGAAGATCAAATGTACGCCTTGCAATTAGCGTTTCGTTCTTTTTATTGTTTTTTGGATGGTTGGGTTTTGCTATCGGCGTCTTTTCTCGTTGATTTGCCGGGGGTTGCTCAGCGGCAACCTACTTTATTTGCTTCGCCAAAGAAAGTAGGCAAAGAAAGACGACCCGGTTCGTCGTTTTTTGTCACGATAAAACTGTGCCCAAAAATCCCCTCCGCTTCTCGCGAGCGAAGGTGGCTGCGGAACTCGCTTTGCGAAAAAGTTTGTGGCCAAGGCTAGGCGTCAAGGCGCAAACAGTCCTCGCCAAAAACTCCTTCGCTCACGGGGTTGCTCAGCGACTCTCAACGGGAATTTGAAAACCCACACATTGACTATTTCAGTCTCACTATGGCCTCTATCACCCTAAAAAACGTCAAAAAATCCTACGGTAACATCGCCGTCGTTCACGGTGTTGATGCCGAGATCGCCGATGGTGAATTTATCGTCATCGTCGGGCCGTCAGGCTGTGGAAAGTCGACGTTGCTGCGGATGATTGCGGGTTTGGAAATAATCTCTGATGGAGAAGTCTCCATCGGTGGGCGTGTGGTCAATAATCTGGAACCAAAAGATCGCGATATCGCGATGGTTTTTCAGAATTACGCCTTGTATCCGCACATGACTGTTTACAACAACATGGCATATGGGCTGCGGATTCGCAAGCTATCGGATGCGGATATTGAAACCCGCGTACAAAAAGCGGCGAAGATTCTGGAGCTGGGCGATTTGCTTCAGCGCAAGCCACGCGAGCTGTCGGGCGGACAGCGGCAGCGGGTGGCGATGGGGCGCGCGATTGTGCGCGAACCGGCGGCGTTTTTG
>JAYVYF010000523.1:0-2838 GCA_043784585.1 Burkholderiales bacterium | reverse complement strand
GATGGAAGACGACTTCAATACGCCGATGGCATTCGCGGTGCTGCATGATTTGCGCGGTGAAGTGAATCGCTCGCAGTCAAGCGCTAGTGCGGGATTGCTAAAGGCGTTGGGGGGCACGATTGGGCTGTTGCAGGATGAACCGAAATTCTTCGTTCAGGGAGCCTGTGATGTTGTTGTTACCGCAACTGAAATAGGTTTTGGCATCTCCCAAGGAGTCGTTGCGGCAGATGGATTAAATGTTGAAGCGCTCATCGTCGAACGCAACGCTGCCAAAAAAGACAAAAATTTCGCCCGCGCTGATGAAATTCGCAAAACGCTGGATGCGGCGGGGATCGTACTGGAAGACAAGCCAGGCGGCTTGACCGAGAAGCGGCGGAAATGACGTAGGACAGAAAACATATCCTCTATAGTTTTAAAAGCCTAGCGGCAGGGCGGCTTAACGTCATTTTATTCTCTAAAGCCCCCGTCTATTGTAGAGTTTAAGGTTTGCATAGCGCTGCGTATTTCTCATGTCGCCCGGCTTGCTCCTATCGCTTAAACTTTTTATCTTTTGAAATAATCGTGAGGTCAACGAAGCTGGAGCCATTGTGATTAGTGGGTGAAAATTCCACCTTGAATCCGCCCAGATCAATTACAGAAGAATTCGCAAGCGCGTCGACGAGTGTTTCACGTGACAAATTTTTACCAGCTTTTCTTAATCCCACTACCAGGATTTTCGCGGCGATATAACCTTCGAGCGAAGTGAATGAATAGTTTGCCTCGCTGCCCATCGATTTTTGATATTCGCTCACTATTTTTGAATCTGTTGACCACGGAAAAGGCACAACTTGTGAGACTTCTACGCCGCGCGATGACGCGCCCAATTCATCGGCCAACGCCTTTGAGCCGACGAAACTCACATTCCAGAACAGCGGAAACTTGCCTGCTCTCTGCGTCTCGAAAATAAACGCTGCACTGCTTTTATAAGCACTGATCATCACGATTGCCGTCGGGTCTGCTTTCACCATTTTTTTGACGGCATCGCTCACGTCGGCCGTATTGCGTTCAACTGTTGCCAGTGCGGTGATGGGCAGGTTGCGTTTTTTCATTGCGCGCTCCATCCCTGCCAATCCGGCCTTGCCATACGCATCATTCTGGTAAAACACAGCAATATTTTTGATGCCTTGCGAGGCCAGATTTTCAACAATGTGTTCGGTTTCATCAAAATAACTGGCGCGGATATTGAAAATATAGCGATTAAACGGCTCTCGCAGGCTTTGCGCGCCTGTAAATGCGCCGATGAACGGAACCTTTGCCTCAGTGAAAAGCGGCAGCGCTGCGTTTGATGTCGGGGTGCCGACATAGCCGAATAACGCAAGTACTTTTTCTTCGGTGATCAATTTTTGAGTGTTGGCTTTGGCGCGATCTGGTTCGTAACCATCATCCAGCGAGATCAATTTTATCTTGCGTCCATTGATGCCACCAGCGTCGTTGACGACTTTGAAATAGGCTTCCGCACCTAGCTTCATTTCGTTGCCTAATGCTGCAGCCGGACCGGTGAGTGCCGCGGATTGGCCAATGAGCACAGTATCATTCGTGACGCCTTGAGCGTTTGCGCCGATACTGAACACGGAAATTAGGCTTGCGACGCCAATATTTGCTGTGATTTGTGCAAATCGGCCAGCAGGGGTGAATAGTTTTGTCTTCATATTGCTCTTTGGTTTTGGGTTGTGGCCAAGAACCATCTCTCGACAATATTATGCTAATCTTGATGGCTACTTAAGTCAATATGGCAACCCACTGTGCGATATTTTGCATACTAACCTTCGTCATTCAATTATTTAATCGATTGAAGTGGTTTGGAGATAAGCGAGTAACTCTGATTGGTTTCATAGACTTGCCGTTTTACCCACCTTTGGCAGCATTGATTATTTATTGGCGCAGGGTAAGTTAGTTGCTACATTCTGCGCTGTCATATTCACGCGGCTTTTATCCACGCTTTCGCTAATCCGTTCCTTTCCGTCGCGCGCCTGCGCGAGGCTTTCGCGTATTTCAGCCAACCGTAGGTCGCATAGCGCCGGCACATAATGAGTCCACGGATACATTCGTCAGCGAGATAGGTAGCCCAGACATCATGAGCACAAAGCCAAAATACACGCTCGATAGCCAGCTTCGGCCAGCCAGCATGACCAACATTGATGCACTGCCCGCGAGCAGTGGATAGTGCGCATCGCCGGTGGCGCGCTGTGCGTGGAGGATGACCAATAAAGTGCGACCCAGCCCTTGAACAATGCCGAGCCATAAGGCCTCAACACCGTTGCAAATGATGGTGGCAAATTGTCCAAGAATGCAAGGTGCGGCACATACGGCGAACAGCGTTGCTACTTGACTGAAGTGGAGGCTGGGTGGTGATGCCTGGCGGACTATAACCGGCGCGTTGCGACGTTTACTTGCACCAATCAAATGGCGGACGATAATTTCGACGGCCGAAGCCGATGGCCAACCCAAACAACAGCGAAACCTCGCAAATCTGTAGTGCACAGGCTTAGGTCGCAAGAGGCAGTGCGCCAAGACGCCCGATCGCTGCCACACTCACCCTGAAACCCAGTCAACTGCATATTTTCAGTCGCGCCCTGCAGGCCAATGTGAGGATGGGTGCCGGGCGATCATGCACCATTCGCCACCAGTCGCTCGAATACAGTATAAGATTTAGATGCAACTTTCAAAGCCTCATAAAAAGCACCCGCGCGACCAACCGTCTGGCGCCCGCCGCAATCGCAAAGCCCGTCAATCCCTGTGCCGGTACCGGCCAGGGCCCCGCGCCTAACATGAGCGGCAGTGCAAGCGTCGGATACTGCA
>JAYVYF010000522.1:0-3344 GCA_043784585.1 Burkholderiales bacterium | reverse complement strand
TGGCCTTCTACTGACCGTTCACGGTGTTAGCGTAATCGAACGTGTCGGCTTTGATGTAGCGCAGTTTTTTATAAGCGTTGAAACCTCAACGCGGATTTTGCCGCTTGCGGTCGGCATCGTTTTGATGGTCACCAGCGTCGCGGGTTTTCTGCCGGCTACGCAAGAAGTTGCGCCGTATTCTACCGACGAGGCGCCTCATAGTTTGCCGTCGACCAAACGATCAGACTAAACGCAATGACTGTCGGATATAAGTATTTTCTGATCTTTCCAACACCGAACTGAAAAATGCTGGCCTCTCGTGGATCGTGGTACTTAGCTCCCGTTATGCGCACAAAAGCACTCTGACCATAATATTAGAGGCCCACGATGCCCTCGCTTCACCATCCACTGCAAAATCGCCTTCCTTCACGCGCTGCCGTTCGAAGACTTCAATTGCCTCTAACCTCATCTAGAGCTGGTGCCGATGCGGCCGGGGGAAGCGTTATATGAATCAGGCGGCAAACTAAGCCACTTCTATTTCCCCACGACCTCGATTGTCTCAATGTTGTATGTGCTTGAAAACGGGTCTTCGGCGGAGATCGCGGTTGTGGGTAACGAGGGTCTACTCGGTATCGCGCTGTTCATGGACGGCGACACGACACCCAGTCGTGCCATCATCCAGAGCGCCGGTTATGGCTACCGACTCAAAGCGCATTTGCTAAAAACTGAACTTGACCGCGCCGGGCCGATGCTACATTTGTTGTTGCGCTACACGCAGGCGCTGAGCACGCAGATGACGCAAACCGCTGTTTGTGATCGCCACCACCCAGTTGAGCAGCAACTGTGTCGCTGGCTGCTACTTAGCCAAGATCGTCTGCCTTCCGACTCCATCAATATGACGCAAGAACTGATGGCCAGCATGCTGGGGGTGCGGCGTGAGGGCGTCACCGAGGCGGCTGGCGGCTTGCAGCGCGCGGGAATCGTCAGCTACAGCCGAGGGCATATCAAGGTTCTTGATCGGCCCGGTTTGGAACGCGCCGCATGTGAATGCTATGGCGTGGTGAAGATGGAATTTGATCGGCAAATGGCACAACATCCAGCTAAAAATCCCACATCGTTGCCTGCTGCAGAGATCGGTAATGCAGCCGTGCACGCAGCCGGCAGACTTCCTACACTTCAATAGCTGAAGCAAGTTGCGTAAATGCTTTTAACCGCCCAACCATCCAAGCGGCCAAGCACCATAATGTAATTATTGTTCAGCGGCATTTGCTAGAAACGTTTCGCGGCGGTACTTGCCGCACTTGTCGTCGTTGCACTCACCCGCCATATGACGTTGCCGACATCATCGGCCACCAATAGCGCGCCACGCTTGTCGATTGCCACGCCCACCGGACGGCCATTAGCTTTGCCGTCAGCACTTAAAAATCCGGTCAAAACATCGATAGGCTCACCGACCGGCTGTCCCGCGCTGAACGGCACAAAAATAACTTTATAGCCGCTGTGAGGTTTGCGATTCCATGAGCCATGCTGGCCAACGAACATGCCGTTCGAAAATTTTGCGCCAAGTAATGAGCCTTGTGCAGAAGCCAAGCCGAGGGAAGCCGTATGCGGCCCGAGCGCGTAGTCTGGCTTAATCGCTTTGCTGACTAGGTCCGGGCGTTGCGGGCTCACTCGTTCGTCTACGTTCGCACCGTAGTAGCTGTACGGCCAACCATAAAATCCACCGTCTTTAACAGAGGTCAAATAATCAGGCACCAAATCGCTGCCAATTTCATCGCGTTCATTCGCCACTGTCCACAGTGCGCCCGTTTCCGGTGCCCAGGCCATTCCGTTCGGGTTGCGCAGACCGGTCGCGAACACGCGATGCGTGCCGGTCTTCAAATCTATTTCCCAGATCGCCGCGCGGCCTTCTTCAGCCGCGATGCCGTTCTCGCCGACGTTGCTGTTCGAGCCAACTGTCGCATACAGCTTGCTGCCGTCGGCATTGGCGATGATGTTTTTTGTCCAGTGATGGTTGATGGTGCCTGCCGGTAGCTCAACAATACGTTGTGCGTTGGCGACAATTTTCGTCTCGCCGGTAATGTAGGGAAAGCGTTCAATGGAGTTGGTATTGGCAATGTAAAGGGAATCGCCGACGAGCGCCATGCCGAACGGTGAAACCAGTTTTTCCAGCAACACGGTGCGAGTTTCGGCTACACCGTCACCGTCCAGATCGCGCAGCAGCGTGATCCGGTTCGCACTTTCTGTGACAGCGCCGGCACGTTTCATCACCTGTTTTTGAACCCAGCCACGAATGCCTTTGGCGTCGTCCGGTTTGGCGGGCGCATTGGATTCTGCCACCAGCACATCGCCATTCGGAAGCACATAAATCCAGCGCGGATGATCGAGATTGGTCGCGTACGCATTCACCGTCATGCCCGACACTGCAACCGGTTTAGTACCGACCGCCCAGCCTTGTGCGGGTGCAATATTCAAGGTCGGTAGCAAGGTCTTGTTCGGCGGCGGCAAAACTGGATTTGCACCGGTCCCGGCTGATACCGGCAAGCGGGCAATTTCGCCGCAGCCTGATAACGAGATGACAAGCAGAGGGATGACAAGCGTGCCTAGAGAGATCGGAAGGAGGGCGTTTTTCATGGATTTTTCATATCGGTTATTTTGTCAATCGTGAGGAGAGGTGACCGAGGTTGGGCGAGCCCAAGATACAACCTATTTTGCCGCAGCGCGAGTCCCGTTTTCTGAAAGTGCTAGGCCAATTCGCGTTCGAAATAACGGTGTTTGCCAAGTGCTTTAATAAGATCTGCGGCAAACACGCCGTCGTTTTTTGCGGCGGATGATTTTGTGGCGGGCTTGGCTGATTGCGCGTCTTTAGGGTTCGTCGCTGAAACAGAATCGCGAACCATAATAATGCCGGGATCACTTTTGAGATCTTCCAGCGTGGCGCGCATCGCAACTGCGGCAAGGAGCGTATCTAGATCACCCAACACCACAATGAGTTTACAGTGGGGATATTGCTCCTTTACAAATTCCAGCACCCGCTCGTCCGCCTGCAATGTGGTTTGTGCGTCGGTGCCGGCGGGCAATACCACCGCGTCCCACAACACAGATGCGGTCGCTTCAAAGGTCACATCTACCTTGATCGGCGATCCGCCATGCTGTGCGACCATGCCCAACGTTGCGCCCCAAAATTTAGGCACCGCACCCTCCGCGATAAGCGCGTAGTGAACCTCCTGCAGCGATGTAGCATCCACCCCATCGCATAGCAAAAGTCCTAATTGACGTGTTTTGACACCGCCGTCGCCTTGCCGCGCAAAAAGTGACAGCGCGGGTGATGTGGTTAGCTCGGGCTTTGCGGGCTTGTCCAGCGC
>JAYVYF010000521.1:0-2861 GCA_043784585.1 Burkholderiales bacterium | reverse complement strand
ATCGCCTGATTGGCATCCCCCCTCACGACGAAGGCGGGGCCCGTGACGGTCGGCGATACGGCCAGAATATCGCTGCGACTTTGCATTTGATCGCGAATTTTTTGCCATTGGTCGACGCCGCTGAAACGCTGTGCCGGTTTTTGTACCGTCGCCAATATCGATTCGCCGATGCCCGCGGCAACGCGCTGCGGCGTGGCGACTTGCTTGGGTCGCTCCAGTGTGATGTGTGGCTGCGAGCTTAATACCCGCTTGAATAAATTTGCCTGCAAGCCCGTGAGCAATGCTGACATAAACACGATGACGGCAACCCCAATCGCGACGCCCGATAAAATAAATAACGATTGCAAACGCCCTTCACGCAAAAAACGAATCGCTGCAATCCATTCGAAAGGAAATAAATTATTCATTTTTTTGCCGTATTGTCGGCACTGGTCGCAGTTGTTGTATTGGTAGCACTTTTAGCGCTTTCCTTCATCTGTCCGCGTAAGCGCGTGCCTTCGATTGCCGTGGCGACGATGGTCTTGATGATCTGATCTCCCGCCACCAGACCATCGAGAATTTCCACTTTATCGCCACCGCGCACACCGATTTTTATGGGTATGCGTTTGGCATGGCCATCAACAATTTTCATCACCCAAGGCGCAGCGCTGGCGCCATCGTGAATCGCATCCGTGGCAAGGACTAAAACCTGGGCGCGGCGGGCGACTTCAATGTCGACTGAGACGGTCATATCCTGGCGTAAATACGCAGGCGGCGCATGCACATTCAATTTCACCTCCACCGAACCACGCAACACATCAATGGATGGATTGATATACGCTATCTCGGCCGAGAAGCGTTGATTGGGAAACGCATCGGCTGCAGCCAGTGCCTGCTCGCCCAGCTTCAACCCGGCCAAATTACGTTCATCAATCTTGACCACCAGTTGCGTATCACCGCCAGGCGACAACACCATCAACGCTTTGCCTGGTTGCACCACATCACCACGCTCAACGTTGCGCGCAATCAGGATGCCTGCCACCGGCGCTTCGATAGTGGCGTAGTTGAGCTTGGCAAGCGTCATGTTCAAGCTCGCTTCGGCTTGTGCAAGCGCGGTCGTGGCCACCAGATAATCACTGCCTGTTTTACGGTTTGTATCCACCTGCAGGCGCGCGGTGCGGGTTTGACTGTCGGCAATATCAAGATTTTTTTGCGCGTCATCGAGCGCCGCCTGGCCCAAAAATCCTTTGTTCTGCAGCTCTTTGGTTCGTGCCCATTGTTTGGCCACATTGGCACGATTGAACTGCGCCTGATTAAGCGCTTGCTCCGCGGTGGGCAATCCCAGCTCGCTGATCTGCCTCAAGCGTGCTTCTGCTTGCGCCACAGCCGCTTTCGCCTGTGCAACCAGCGCTTTCGCCTCACTATCTTCCAGCGCAACCAATATTTGCTGCGCTTTCACTGACTGCCCCTCCGCAACCGGAATCGAGGCCACCGTGCCGGTAATCTGGCTGCCAATATCCACTCTGCGCGGCGCCTCCACATGCCCGCTGGCAACGATGGTTTGCACCACATCTTCTATTGCAACCACCTGTACGGCCACCTTCGGCCCGAGTATTTTTTGCGCAATCACGTAGATGAGCCCGACCAACAATAGCAGCGTCGCAAGCATGACCCAGCGCTGATAAACAAGTTTGGCGATGACTTCGGGTATTTTCATTTTTATAAAGGCGACATTTTAAAAGGCTACCTTTTATTGGGGGATATTTTTTAGAGCGACATTTTATAAAACGATATTTTGTAAAGCGACAGAGCGCACGAAGATCGCGCTGTTTGTATTGTTTAAACTTGCAATCCCACCGTTATGTCGTCACCGCTATGGTTCGCCATCCATGTGTCACGATCAAGAAATTACATCCAGCTACCAGCCACGCAGCCCCCACCGACAACGCCATGGCGGGCCATTGAATCAAAGAAAGAAAGTCGTCCATGGCGGTTATCGCTATTCGATAAAGTTGGTTAGCTTGGACGGTGGCAGCGTGATGGTCCATCGGACGAGCGGCGCAAGTCTTGTAGGAGTCCGGGCATTTTGCCACGGCGCTGCGATGACAATGCTCCGACGCTTCGAGGCCCTATGTATCGCGCACCATCAGTCGCCATAGCGCAGTGACCTCGACTTAGCGCCCGGCGGGCCTGCATGGGCGGAGCAGGCGGTTGCGCTACTTAAGGCGGCAGGCATTACTGCGGCCATTGACGGCTGTCGCGGCTTCGATCACGGCACCTAAGTGCCACTGCTCAAGATGTATCCCGCAGCCGATGTGCCGATTGTGCAGCTATCAGTACAACCCTCTCTCGGCCCCGTGCATCATTATCAGGTTGGCCGTGCGCTGGCTGCATTGCGGGAACGGATGGTGCCTGTAGGTCAATGCACTATACATCTATACAGTATATTGATCGTGTCACCCGCTGCCTATGCGCCCAGCACCGTCGTGCGCCACACCCGCAAACCCGGCCCGGCATCAGCGGCATCGCCCCGAAGAAACCACGCTCTACCGGATCGTGCAGTCACACCTCAACCCCTTTCTCGCCTTTGTTGATACACAGACCGGCGGGTCAGGCCTACCCACGTTCGTGACCGACGAGTTCGATGCGCTTCTGGCCTGCGGTATCCTCGCCGACCTGCCGGTCGGGAGTGCGAAGGGGCGCATGCGTTGGGCGCAATTGTTGAAGCGCGTGTTCGATATCGAGATCGAGCGCTGCCCGCACTGCGGCGGGCAACTGAAGCCCATCGCGGCCATCGAGGATGCGGCCGCCATCGCCCGCATCCTCACGCATCTGGGGCTGGCCGCGCAGCCGCCACTGCGCGCGCCGGCGAGACGGGTGGA
>JAYVYF010000520.1:0-2297 GCA_043784585.1 Burkholderiales bacterium | reverse complement strand
ATGCAGCAGATTCGCTGCAATCTCAATCTCAATCTCAATCTCAATCTCAATCTCAATCTCAATCTCAATCTCAATCTCAATCTCAATCTGTATCGGGACTCGTGCCTCGAGCTGAAAGTCGCATTGAATCCCCTATTCAGCCTCTGCAGCCCTCAGTGCAAACCATCCCGGACGCGTCACCAGGCGAGCCCGACAAGTTGGCGATACCAGATGCCTTGCCTGCTTTGCCGATCCTGTCCAAAACGGTGGTCCAGCCCGTCACCGCGTTTGTTATTCCAGCGCCCAAGCCTGCAGCGACCGCGGTGACTGTTCCTGCGAGCGCACCCGCCGTCGATGCGTTAGCGCCAATTGAGCCACTGCCGCGCACTTTGCCCTTATCTGTACCGAAGCCGATTGAGCTCAATGTTGCGCCGAGCATTAATCGTGAATTCGGGCCGTATGTGCCGCCTGCACTGGCGGTCGCGCCGCCGACTTTGCCGGCGCCAATACCGACTATATCTCCCGGCGCGCCGATCGCGCCCATGGTGTTACCGCCCGTGTCACCCATCGCAATGCCCTCGCTAGCACCGCCAAAAATTGAACGAGAATTTGTCGCTCCGGCAAATATAGAAGTACGTGAACCGCTGGTCGTGCCGCCGCCGATAGCCACTATCGCGCCCACCACGCTGCCGAAAACAGCGCCTGAATTTGTGCCCGTCGCCGCGCCCGCCTTAGCGTCCGTTGTAGCCCCGAACGTGCCCCTGCAGCCCCTCCAGTTGGCGACGCCCAATAGCAGACCTTCTGCGGTGACGGCTCCCGCACAAACGGATCGCAATCTCGCCTCTCCCGCGCAAAACATGCCGCGCGACGCCGCAACCGGTGCCGCTACGCCGGCTTCGTCCGTGCCCGCTTCGCCGGCATCAGTAGGTGCGCCGAACGGTCAGCTCAGCGCCCAACCCGCCGGCGCATCAACGGGTGCACCAACCGCTGCAACTAGCACATTGCAACCCAAATCAACCGACGATATCTTTGGGCCACGTCGTGACGCTGGGTCAAGCCCACGTGGGCAAGTTTCAGATTCCATGCCGCCAGCAAAACGTCTTGACCTTGATGCCGCACGCAGAAGCGCCCGTGAGAGCACCGGGGAGCGTTCAGGACCACGCACATTGTTTCCATTCCCCACGGCACCCAAAGTGGCCGTTAAGTCCGGCATCACCAAGATTTTTGATAAAGCGCTGAAGCGAACCGATTGCAAAGACGCCTATGCGGACATGGGTTTGGCCGCCGTGATTCCGCTGGTTCGTGATGCGATTAAACAGGATGGTTGCAAGTGGTAGGTGGCCTGGTCCTATAGTGAGCTATAGGCTGTGCGGCGCGCCGCTAGCCGTGAAAGTGCTGTATATTTTTCGCTGGTCGATAATGCGCTCCATGCTGCAATTTCATCGAGAGTGCGAAAGCAGCTGATGCACATTTCGCCGCTGGAATTCAGCACGCAAATTTTATTGCACGGCGAGGGTGGAACGCCTGCATCAGCAAGATTGCTGATGTCGGTCGGTGGTTTTGGTAGGCTTGCATTCATCGTCGTATTTTAATGCCATCGTCGGCGCTAGCAACGATTCATCATCGTTGGTGCGTTCGTTATACTTTATAAATTTATAAAATCCCACCCGCGGAATTTCTGGAGAATAGTGCCATGTCAACGTCAACAACCATTTATCGCGCTCAATATCAAACACGCGGTCCCGTGCCAGAGGACGTGATCAGCGCTGTTTTGTTTCCCAAGCCCGCTCTAACTGGAGGACAAGTGCTGGTCGAGGTTCTGGCGGCCCCGATAAACCCTTCTGACGTGCTAACGCTTACCGGTGAATACGGTATCTTGCCGCCACTACCGGCGATTGGCGGCAATGAAGGCGTGGGGCGCGTAGCGGAGCTTGGCCCAGGTGTGACCATGCCCGCAATCGGTCAGACTGTTTTGTTGCCCGTGAGCTGCGGCACGTGGAGTTCACACGTCGTCGTTGAGGCTGCGAAATTGATCCCGTTACCGAACCAGGCGGATGCCCAGCAGCTATCGATGCTGACGGTAAACCCGCCTACTGCGGCCCTGATGTTGAGCGAGTTTGTCGATCTAAAGCCGGGCGATTGGGTGGTGCAAAATGTGGCCAATTCGGCCGTGGGCAGCTATCTCATTCAGCTCGCAAAAATCCGTGGATTTAAAACCCTGAATCTGGTGCGCCGTGATTCTGCTGTCGCCGGCGTCAAAGCGCTTGGTGGTGATGTCGTTCTAGTGGATGGTGCTGATCTCTACAAGCGCGCCAAAG
>JAYVYF010000519.1:0-5274 GCA_043784585.1 Burkholderiales bacterium | reverse complement strand
ATCACGACGGAAGCCGCGCAGAAAAAACTGCATTTGTTCATGAACCATGGTGTGATTGGTCACGCGGCTGACAAAATCGAGGCGTTGCGCCGGGTTAGGCAAATCCCCATAAAGCAGCAAATGGCATACCTGCATGAAATCACATTGCGTTGCCAGCTGTTCAATCGGATAACCGCGATACAGAAGCTCACCTTTGTCGCCATCAATAAAGGTGATGTTCGAATTACAGGATGCCGTGGACATAAAGCCAGGGTCGTAGGTGAACATACCCGTTTGGGCGTAAAGCTTGCGAATGTCCAGCACATCTGGACCCTGGGAGCCACCGAATACCGGCAGATCAAAGGATCTGCCATCCGCCAACGTCAGAACTGCTTTGCCTTTTGCGTCCATGCTTTTATTCTCCGAAAAAGTTTATCCGCCCAAGCTACAAAATTGACTGCATTTACGCTCCTAGGTGCTTTGAATGCGGGCCACTAACGCCGCTATCGCCACGTTGGAAGTTGGCTTCCGCCCCATCAATGTGTCAAGCAAATCGTTATCACCCAACTGCAGCAGCTGATCCAGCGCGCTCAGCTCGATCTCATTCAAGCTGGTTAATTCCGCATTCAAAAACTTGGTCAACAATAAATCGTTTTCCAATAGACCCCTCCGCGCCTTCCAGCGCAGGCGATCGAGGCGACGAACGTCAATTACCGTCGCATTCATAGCAATTTCCTAAACACCGCGCTTCACCATCATCTCTTTAATCTTGCCGATAGCGAGTGATGGATTCAAACCTTTCGGGCAGACATCGACGCAATTCATGATCGTATGGCAACGGAATAAACGGTACGGATCTTCAAGATTGTCGAGGCGTTCGTTGGTTGCCTGATCGCGAGTATCGGCAATAAAACGATAGGCCGTTAATAGTCCTGCGGGGCCAACAAATTTATCCGGATTCCACCAGAACGATGGGCATGCGGTAGAGCAGCAGGCGCACAAAATACATTCGTACAAACCATCCAATTCCAGACGATCTGTCGGGCTTTGCAGGCGCTCGGTTTCGGGCGGCGTGTCGTGATTGATGAGGAACGGTTTGACCGAATTATACTGTTTGAAAAACTGCGTCATATCGACGATTAAATCGCGAATGATGGGCAGGCCGGGCAACGGCTTCAATACCACCGGCTCTTTGAGATCAGAAATTTTGGTGACGCATGCCAAACCGTTTTTACCGTTGATATTCATGGCGTCCGAGCCACACACACCTTCCCGGCAAGAGCGGCGCAGCGCAAGCGTATCGTCAATCGATTTAATGCGAATCAGCGCGTCAAGCAGCATGCGGTCGGTTGGTTCGAGTACCAAATCATATTCTTTGAAATACGGTTTCTGGTCTTGATCAGGATCGTAGCGAAGAATTTTGAATTTCATTGGGTGATGCCTATCTAATTTTTTGTCGATTGGTTTATCGAAAACTAATATCGGGGCTAGTGGTCGCGTTTGTGGCAGTGCGTTAATAGGTGCGTGCTTTAGGCGCAAACGACTCCACCGTCAGTGGGTTCAAATTCACCGGCTTGTACTCGATCTTATCGGTCCCTTTATACCAGAGCGAATGCTTGAGCCAATTCGCGTCGTCGCGACCATTTACGAAGCCGGGCCGGTCATGGAAATCAGCGCGATCGTGAGCCCCGCGCGTTTCTTTGCGATTCTCAGCGGACACCATCGTCGCCACCGCGACTTCAATCAGATTTTGCAGTTCCAACGCTTCGATTCGCGCAGTATTGAAAACTTTGCTCTTGTCTTTGATTTCCAAACGCTCGGCACGCAAAGCGATTTTCTTGATTTTCTCGACCCCCTCAATGAGCATGTCCGGGAAACGGAACACACCACAATGGGCCTGCATGGTTTGGCGCATTGCGTCACCTACCGCATAAACATTTTCGCCATTGCTTTGATTCTCAAGTTTCGCCAAGCGATCAAGCGATGATTGTCCCGCATTCGCGGGCAGCTCTTTATGATTCGGATTTTGTTTGATGAATTCGATCATCGAGTCGCCCGCTGATTTGCCCATCACCAGCAAGTCGGTCAAGGAATTTGTGCCGAGACGGTTCGCACCATGAATCGACGCACAACCGACTTCTCCTGCCGCATAAAAACCGGGCACCACCGCACTTGAGTTACCGTCTTTCGGCACGACCACTTCACCCAAATAATTGGTTGGAATACCGCCCATTTGGTAGTGGCAAGTTGGCACCACCGGAATTGGTTCCTTAATCGGATCCACGTTTGCGAATTTAACCGCGATTTCACGAATGCCCGGCAGACGCTTATTAATAACTTCGGGGCCCAGATGATCGAGTTTCAGCAAAATATAATCTTTGTTCGGGCCCGCGCCGCGACCTTCTTTGATCTCGGTCGCCATGGCGCGCGAAACCACATCGCGCGAAGCCAGATCTTTCATGGTGGGCGCATATCGCTCCATGAAGCGTTCGCCGTTACCATTCAACAAAATCCCGCCTTCCCCGCGCACACCTTCAGTGATGAGCACGCCGGCCCCCGCCACGCCGGTCGGGTGAAATTGCCAGAATTCCATATCTTCCAGTGGAATGCCGGCGCGTGCCGCCATGCCAAGACCGTCACCAGTATTGATAAATGCATTGGTCGATGACGCGTAAATCCGCCCTGCTCCGCCCGTCGCAAATACGGTTGCCTTGGCCTGGAAAATCATGGTCTCGCCGGTTTCCATTTCCATCGCCGTCACGCCCAGCACATCACCTGCTTCGTTACGAATCAAGTCGAGGGCCATCCACTCCACAAAAAATTGCGTGTTCGCAAATACGTTGCGCTGATACAGCGTGTGCAACATCGCGTGGCCGGTACGATCCGCGGCGCAGCATGATCGCTGCACAGGTTTCTCACCGAAATTTTGTGAGTGGCCGCCGAACGGACGCTGATAAATCGTACCATTTTCATTACGATCAAACGGCATCCCGAAATGCTCAAGTTCACGCACCGCTTCGGGCGCTTTTTTGCACATGAATTCAATCGCATCCTGGTCACCCAGCCAGTCAGAACCTTTAATGGTGTCATACATATGCCAGTGCCAATTATCCTCGCCCATATTGCCGAGTGATGCCCCGACTCCGCCTTGCGCTGCAACCGTGTGCGAGCGCGTGGGAAACACTTTTGACAGCACTGCGACTTTCAAACCCGCTGTAGAAAGTTGCAACGCGGCGCGCAGTCCCGAACCACCCGCACCCACCACCACTGCATCATATTTTCGTACTGGAATAGCCATTTGAAAATGCCTCAATATTGAAAGGGAGAAAGCAACAGCACCATAGACGTTACTGCCCCCAAAGAATTGCAATCGACCAAATCGTGAATGCAAACAGCACCAGAATAACAAGCACCTGCAGCGACAGCCTGAGCGACACGGGTTTGATGTAATCCATCAGCACATCGCGAATGCCAATCCATGCGTGGTAGTAAACCGAAATTAAAAACAGCAGCGCCAGAACGCGGAATAATTGCGAGCCAAAAAGGTCTTTCCAGTCGTTATAACTAACGTCGCTCTTAAATATGAAATAAGAAAAAATGACCACAGCAAAGGCCGCCATGATGACCGCCGTGACCCGCTGCGCCAGCCACTCTCGCCAACCATAATGCGCGCCGACCGGCTGCATATCTGTTTTGTTGAGGTCTACCATAGCCGCACTCCGATAATGGCTATGGTGACCACACCCAAAATCAGCACCGTGATTGATGATGTGCGCGCTGCTGCCTTGCTGGTGCCGACGTGCAGATCAAGCAGCAAATAGCGCAGCCCCGCATAAAAATGATGCACAAATGCCCATACGAACGCGAGCATGATGAGCTTGACGAGCGGGAACGTCGTCAGTACGTTTTTCCAGAAATTGAAGCCGGACTCAGATTTCAAACTGCCTTGCAATAAATACAAAGTCGCCGGAATTAAAAACAAAAACATCACCACGCCCGTGATCCGATGAAAGATCGACACCAATGCGGGCAACGGCAGATTGAGAAGGTTAAGGTCGTAGTACTTCGGGCGGGCTTTGGGCGTGGCTGGCATTTTTGAAACCTTAAGGTTGACCTTGCGGGCTGATATTTATTTGGGACTTACTTGTAGCTGCGTGTTGTACGAAATGTATAAAGGTGTTTCATGTGCGCGCAGGTGCGACTGCAATGGAGTTACTTTGCTGTATCGAAATCGGGCGCGTGTAAAAAGTTATGGTGGCGTTAAAGTATGTTGATGGTGCACCGCAACACTCACCCTTATTTTAATCCCTAAATTTGAATGTTGCACTAGCTGGAAAAAGCCACGCCCACCGCATTTCATCTATTTTATTTCGGGCACCATTCTTGACAGATATATCTATTTCAGCGCCTAAATTATTGAATAAATTAAGAAATATTTATGGCTGCCGTGGGCAATAGCCTAATTTAATCTGTCCAATTACATAATAAATTTAGTAGTATCATATACTGATATCATTTATTTATTCGGTTTCAACAATACGATTAAAAAGTTGCTTTAAAAATACCAAAAGCGGGAATTTATTGAACAGCATGGAATATCGTGGCTATACCGCGCGCATAGATTACGACGCCAAAGATAATATTCTCATTGGCGTGGTCTTCGGTATGAAAGAACAACTTCGCTTTCACGGTGCCAGCGTGGACGAGCTCCGCGCCGATTTTGAATTCGCGGTCGACCATTATCTAGCGTCATGCGCGGCCGAGGGCGTCAAGCCAGAGCGACAAGCATCTGGTCGCTTACTGATTCGGATCCCTCCTGAAGTCCATGCTGCCGCGGCGATTGCCGCTGCTGCCGAATCAATTAGCTTAAATAAATGGATCGCTAGATCGCTGGCAAAAAGCACCGCCGTTGATATATTAGATTGAATAAGCGCTTGAATTGATTGTAGGTGCATCACAGATAGGACGCTATTGGTAGCATCGCCGATAGCGTATTTTAAAAAAATTACATTGCAACACAGTTTTTACACCTCTTTTTACATGTACTTTAAATAAGTGTTTTTACACTCGCCTTTAAATTCTTGTGGACAATCAGCTTTTATTTCCATAGAATATTTTAGATAATGCGAATGATTCGTATTTGCGTCATTGCCTCTTTTATGCATCGCTTAACTCCTACGCTACCCATCATTAAGATTGCCGTTCGTTAAAAATGCAAATTGAATCATTGTTTGTATTGCCCGGAACAACGTCGAAAGCTCATCTGACAAAGTCGAAACTATCGTATCGCCGCAA
>JAYVYF010000518.1:0-8977 GCA_043784585.1 Burkholderiales bacterium | reverse complement strand
TTGTCCACAGCGACATTGCGCAGGCGTTATCCCACCATGGCAGCATCAATTACGACTGGCTGCTTGATATCGTTCCTGAGCATTGTCCGGGAGGCGTGGAGGCCGTAGACGAGATCGAGCTGCGGCTCCAACAGACTCGTTTGGCGTTCGTCGACAACGCAACGCCAGCGTTCGGATCTTCGGCTGGTGGTCCAGGCGTTGATGCAGGCGCAGTTAAAACACGCATAGAACCTGTTGCTCTCCCAGCTCGAAAACATCTGCGGTGGCAAAGACACGTCAGTTTAGGCGGCGATTGGCGCGTAGCGCCTGTGACCCATGACGTCATAGCGATCAAGCATCATCACCTTGTCCCACGCCGTGATGAAGTCCCTGACGAAGCGCGCATGGCCATCGCTGCCGGCATAGACATCGGCGACAGCACGCAATTGTGAGTTCGACCCGAATACCAGATCGTTGCGTGTTGCCGTGAACTTCGTGTGGCCAGTGGCGCGATTCTTAAGCGCGAAGCGCATCCCGTCTTCGCCGACCTTTTCCCAAACCAGGCCGGTGTCGGTCAGATTGACGAAAAAGTCGTTCGTCAGCACGCCCACCTTGTTGGTGAATATGCCGGTATCCGATCCGTCGTGGTTGAGGTTCAGTGCGCGCAACCCGCCGGTCAGGACCGTCCATTCGGGAGCGGTCAGATTCATCAGGTCGGCCTTGTCGAGAAAGAATTCTTCGGTTGCCACGCCCTGCGAAATCTCCTTGAAGTCGTCGGCCACGAAGTTACGGAAACCGTCGACGACGGGCTTCAACCATTCGAACATCTCCACATCGGTGAGCGCCTGAGTCGTGTCCACGCGACCCGGTGTGAACGGCACGGCGGATTCGACGCCCGCATCTTTTGCCGCCCGCTCGATGGCGGCGCAGCCACCCAGCACGATCAAATCAGCCAGCGAGATCTTCTTGCCGGACACCTGCTTGCCGTTGAAGTCGGCCATCACGCCGCGCAGCTTTTCGATCACAGGTGCTGCGCGACGATTGACCGCCCAATCCTTCTGCGGTGCGAGTGCCAAGCGGCCACCATTTGCGCCGCCACGTTTGTCGCTATCGCGATAGGTGGCAGCCGCAGAGAAGGCGGTGAAAGCCAAATCGGACACTGAAAGTCCCGTGGCCATGATGGCTTGTTTCAACGTGGCGATTTCTGCCGCGCTGACCAGTTCGTAGTCCCGCTCGGGGAGTGGGTCTTGCCAGAGCAGGCCATCTTCGATCGTCACTTCCGGGCCGAGGTAGCGATGCTTGGGGCCCATGTCGCGATGCGTTAATTTGTACCAAGCTTTCGAAAATGCCTGGGTGAATGCATCGAAGTCGGCAAGGAATTTTTCGCAGACTTTCCGGTACGCCGGGTCTACCTTGAGCGCGATATCGCTGGTCATCATCATCAGCTCATTCAGCTGACCCTTGATGTGTGCGTCTGGCGTCGTCGGCGCATTCGGATCCTGCGGCTTCCATTGCAGCGCACCGGCCGGGCTCCTGGTTTGCACCCATTCAAACTTGAACAGGTTCTCCAGATAGGCGTTGTCCCATTGCGTCGGGTTCGGCGTCCAGCTTCCCTCGATTCCATTGGTCATCGTGTATTGCGCGAAACCGGGACCATTCGGATTGGCCCAGCCCAGACCCATGGCCTCCATCGGCGCAATTTCGGGAGGCGGCCCCACGTCTTTCGGCGTCACCATGCCGTGGCTTTTGCCGAAGGCGTGGCCACCCGCAATCAACGCGACGGTTTCTTCATCGTTCATCGCCATGCGCGTGAAGGTGATCCGGATGTCGCGTGCCGATCCCATCGGATCGCCGTTGGCATAGGGCCCTTCCGGATTCACATAGATGAGCGACTGGTGCGAAGCCGAAAGCGGATTCTCAAGATCGTAGTCGGCATCACCGTTCTTGCCGCGCCAGCGTTTGTCTCGCATCACCATGCTGTTGAAGCCATCGACATTTTTCGGGTCCCAGATCTCAGGCCCCCAATAGGTCGCGTTATCTGCTTCCCAAGCGTCGAGGCGTCCGCCACCGAAACCATAGGTCGGAAAACCCATGATTTCGAGCGCGCAATTGCCGGTCAGGACCATGAGGTCGGCCCATGAAAGACCGTTGCCGTACTTGTGCTTGATCGGTTGCAGCAGGCGCCGGGACTTGTCGGTGTTGCCGTTGTCCCACCAGCTGCTGATCGGGGCGAAGCGCTGCATGGCCGTGCCCGCGCCGCCTCGCCCGTCGGCGATCCGATAGGTGCCCGATGCGTGCCACGCCATGCGGATCATCTGCGGGCCGTAGTTGTGATAGTCGGAGGGCCACCAGTCGACCGAGCTCGCCAGAAACTGCTTGATGTCTCGTTTGAGCGCCTCGAAGTCGAGCTTCGCGAATTCGGCAGCGTAGTCGAAGTGAGGGCCCAGCGGATCTGCCGACAGACCGTTTTGATGCAGAAGTTCAACGCGCAGGCGATCGGGATACCAGTTCTCAAGCGTTGGCGGCGTACCAAAAGCACCGCCAACTCTGTCCCCACCAAACGGACACTTTCCGATCATCTCGTGGGTTTTGGTAAAAGTCTTGTCTAACGTTCGATTGTTCATAGAAATCCTTGAGTGAGTTCAAGCTCCTGTCGGTGGAATCAGAGGGCCAAGCGCCTAACCCTTGACGCAGAACCGCCTCATCTTTGGCGTAGTAGAGCCATGTGGTGCATATCGCAATCTTCCGCAGTCACTGTCGTCGTGCAGCGCGGGGATTGCTCATCCTACGATTGTCGTGATGCCAGCAATTGCCTTTGCGGCCCATCGATTGGACCATGCCAAACCGGCCGCACAATCGCTGGTAATTCGTACTCGCATATTGGCTGCTCCGGTCAGAGGGTGCAACTAAGCCTAGTGCGGGCTTAGGTGCCTTGAGTTATGCTCAAGCGGGTGTCTGATCAATTACCGCTGACCCGCACAACATCACCATTCAGCGCCATAACATCGTGGACTGAACGCTTACCTTTCAGCACTTGAATTTACGCAAGCAATACAGATTTGCGCGCGCTGCCGATCCAATTAATTTTTTGCATGATGCTCAAGCCTGCGGATGAAGCGCGGATTACCTTTACATTTCTGAGACTTTGCCTTCGTGAAAAACCCAACTGCAAATTTAGAAGCTGGCAACAGACCGCATTAACGCGCCGGCGCCAAAGCTCACTTGAGACCTTGAACATACGCTGCAACGGCTTCCACATCGCGTGCGCTCAGATCATGAACAATTACCTTCATCACCGCACCTCCCGGCCGCTGGTCGGTTCGCTGAAATATCGTGATTTGTTTTTTGACGTAGTCGGCGTGTTGACCCGCAAGCCGAGGGAAGGCCCCTGCGCCTTGGCCGTCGGTACCATGACAGGCAGAACAGGCGGGTACTTTCTTGTCCGGCACGCCATTCTTATAAATTTCGGCACCTTCTGCTGAAAGGACCGCATCTCCGGGCGCATTCGGGCTTGCCTTTTGCGCGAAGTAGTACGTTGCCAACTGTTCGACTTGTTCGTCGCGCAAGTTGCGGCTGAGACCCCACATGTACTCGTATCCGGCGGGATCGCTACGTCCATGGCTGCGGTAGCCTTTTAGCTGCGCCACAAAATATTCCTTTTGTTGTGCCACAAGCCGCGGGAAATTAGGTGAAATAGAATTTCCGCCAGGTCCATGGCATATCGAACATACCTGCTGCGCTGTGGTCTCCGCAGAAACCTGTGGATCGTTTAGGTCGCGCGAACGCTCAAGATTTGAGCAAGCGGTACCGGTGAGCATCAATCCCATCGCGGCTAACTTCCAACTCCAATTCATGAGCACTCCCCTTGGTAGGTAGCAACTAGTGGCAGCCGAGTCGGCCTTCATCTGTAGCGCGTTCAATACGCCACCCATGCGTAAACAAACAATGTGTCGTTGTCTTTGGCGGCGCGACTGGAAGTGCCGTCGTAGTTAGCTCTGCCGCCGTTGTACTGGGTGTAGTGGTAATACTGTGCACCGAGCCGCAGATGCTGAATCGGTGTCCAGAACACCTCGGGGATCCACACACGCGTGTTCGGTGTGTTGTTTGCGTACCCGAATGCTTGGGTCGGGTAGAGCAAATTGTCAGCCGACCCTGACACGCTGACGAACGACAGGCTGGTTCCATACGTGGCGCGATAGATATAAGTGCCGTTCAACTTGATGTAGTTCAAGCTCGCCGAGGAATTGGCGGCAGCGCCGAGGTAACTGGGGTTATTCGTATTCCACAAGGCATCATCAAATTTCTTGCTTTCGTGCGTGTAGGAGAACTGTGCCGATACGGTATGCGGGTCGAGAATGTACTGATATTGGCCGTCAATGCCGATATCGCGGCTTTTGATTAACGGTGAACTTAAGTCAGTCGGATCGGAATAGACCGCCGCGTTCAGGCCGTGCAGTCCGATCATGGCGCTGTGTGCGCCCCATTCATGATTCAACGCCATGCGCAAATAGGGGTTGGTACCGCGCAGCTTGGTTGTGGCATCGTTTGCGATGCCTTGGGACATGAACGAAAACACGCCGTTTGCGGATCGGTAGCCACTCAGTTCCAAATAGATAAAATTGTCCCAAAACATATACGCGCCAGTTCCGGCGGCCACCAGTCCGGACGATATTAGCGGTTTATTGATCGGCCCGTAAGTGACATTGGGCTGTAACGCCGACGATAGGGCAATAGGTGTTGGCACGATCTGAAACGGTGAATTGAAGGTATTCCAGACGTCGGTGGTGCCGACGTTGTTGTTCAAACTCGCACCAATGATCAGGTCGCGATTGTCGCCGGTGAATCGATCAGCATAACGCAGATCAAATTGGTCAGTCGAACTGTGGCTATGCCAGCGTCCATCATCACCTTGATGGTCGTAATTCGCGTACGTCCATTGTGCAAACAAGCCGATGTTATCGGTAATTTTGCCGCCGACGAAGGCACTGACCGAACCCACATAGGGCAAGCCATTCTTCGGGAAGTTATCAGACGCAGAGCCGCCATTTCCGCCAGACCCGTTGGGATCACTCGAGGAGCCATTGGTGGCGTTGGCGACCCGCGTAGCACCAGCTTGCATCATCAACGCGACCGGAAACCAGGTGCGCGAGCCGATTGTGTAACCCGTCAATTTAAACTTTCGTCCGTAAGGAGTGAGCATCGGAAACTGTCCCCCTGCGTGGCAGGCCACACAGTTCTGCCCAGTTTGACGCGCAAATGATGGCAACGCTTCGGCGTTGAGCGAAAGCATTACCATTCCTAAGGCGGCGAACATCATTACAAGGCTCACCAGTGCCCTCGCACCTATCGTGAAGCGGGCAAACTGGCTCAGCATTTGATGCTTGATTGCGGACACTAGAGACTCCTAAAAAATGGTGATGGCAAACGCCAAATTAATGCATTACATTTTTGCGTTTCCGAAGTGGTGGGTGCGTGAGCGCACATACTTTCGGATAGACGTATTGATGAGTTACAGGCTTTCAACACCTATATTGCGACCAAATTAAAACCGACTATTGATAATTATCAAACAATCGCGATTTGGGCGTTTTGGGTTGAATACACTTCACACTTGCTAAAAAGCTCGAGGCTAGTTTGGCGAGGTGGCTGAGCCGGGAAGTCGAAGAATTAGGCTGGCTTTTATAGTGCGCGGCCTGCAATGTCGTTCAGAAAAGGGGGCTTAATGTGCAGCGTTGATTGGACGCAACCAAGATATCGCGACTCAGTGTGGGTTTAAGGTTATGATCCATAGTTCCGAATAATTTTTTATAAAGTACGGGGAAATAATTTCATGCACAATCTGATGTGCAAATTGCTTTATTTCGGGTGATGCAGCGGGCTCATCTGTTGACGGTTCGTACGAGACAATATCGCAACTTCGTTATGCGCTTTTCAGCGCCATCCGAGCACCGCCCAAATCGCCTTAATCGGCCTTAGATCTTACAAGCATTTACTGGAGCTACATTTATATGTTGGCAAGAAGAAAAATATTCCTTTGTGTGTCCGCGTATTTGGCGACATGTCTGGTCGGCACAACGGTCGCCGAAGCGCAGGAAGCATCATCCGCCGCCACTTCCACATCTCCGCCCGCCGCGAAAGTGTCAGCCAAAACCAACCAGCTTGAGACCGTGGTTGTAACGGCCAGCAAACGCAAAGAAGACATCAGCCAAGTCCCGATCAGTATCAGCGTGATTAGTGGCGAAGCATTGGCCGACCAACACATCGGCAATATCGCCGACCTTTCCCGCTCAGTGCCAAATCTCTCGTTTTCCGGTGGCGCCCAAGGTGGGGGCTCGGGTTTAAGTAACATTCAGTTGCGCGGCATCAGCTCACAAGCGGGCTCCAGCACGGTAAGCGTTTACCTGGACGATGTTTCTATGACCACGCGTAACCTTTATAGCTTGGGCAGTGCCGAACCAAAATTTTTCGATGTCAATCACATCGAAGTCTTGCGCGGCCCGCAGGGCACGCTCTACGGTGCTAGCTCAATGGGTGGGACGATAAAGTTTATTTCCAACCAGCCCGATACAAAGCTCACTGAAAACAGTTTTTCTGCAGAAGTTTCCTCGACCAGCCACGGGGGTACCAACAGCAGTGTCAGTGGCGTCTACAACGCACCACTGGTGCCGGGCGAAATCGGCTTGCGGCTCGGTGTGCAAGTAGGCAACACAAGCGGCTATATCGATCAAGTCTCGCAGGCCGATCCCAAGAAAATTATCGCCAAGGGGATCAATTCAGAAAAAGACTTGGTGCTCAAAGGCGCACTAAAATGGACACCAAATGGTGTGCTGGCTATTACGCCAAGCATCTTTTATCAAACGGTCAAGAGCGAAGGCTTGGATGTTTCGCATTTAACCGATATTAGCGGCAAAGATTTGCCACCTAATCAAACCGATCAGCTACTGCGTGAGCCGGGCAAGGATACGTTGTTTGTGCCTAGCCTCACGATTGCCTACGATACAGGCTCTATTGATGTGACTTCAGTCACTAGTTATTTTAAGCGTACTTTTAATCGCGTCCAGGATGGTCAAGCGGCTAATAGCGAATTCCTGAGCACGCTCGTGACACCCACTTTGCCAAATCTTGCCAGCGCAGTGAATAGCCTGCCTTCTGCGGTAAATTTGGACAATGGAGTCAAACAGATTTCACAGGAATTTCGTTTGGCTTCCAAAGGCTATGATGGGACTGGCATAGGCAGCCCCTTTGTGTGGCTGGTGGGCGCATATTTTTCAGGATTGAAAACCAAAGTAACAGACAACGAACCTGTATTTGGCATCAACGCCACCTTTAGACAATTCGGTGTCGATATTAGTAATCCCGATACGTTAAGCAGCTCGTATAAAAATGCATTTCCAAACGATAACGCTTACTTTAGTGAGCGTCGCTATTCGGAAACCCAAACTGCACTGTTTGGTGAAGGCACTTTCTACTTCAACCCCGCACTTCGCGCCACTATCGGCGTGCGCGCGCTGCAAGCGAAATCAACATTGGATCGTAATGGCGATTTTTATTTCGCTGGCGGCCCAGTTAGCTCATCATTCACCGGTAAGTATCACGCGTTCACACCAAAGTTTGCGATGGGTTGGGATATTGATAAAAACAACGTTATCTTTGCCAGCGCTACACAGGGATTCCGTTTGGGCGGCGCGAATCGTGAAATTCCATTGAGTGTTTGCGCTGGCGATTTGGCAACATATGGCCTCACGCAATCCCCCGGCACTTTCCAATCCGACAGCTTGTGGAGTTACGAGCTCGGTAATAAATCCAAATTTCTAGACAATCACCTATCCATTAGCGCCTCGGCATTCTTGGTGAAATGGAAAAACATTCAGCAAGATATTCAACTTAATTGCACATTCGATTTTGAAGGCAATTTCGGCCGCGCCACCAGCAAAGGTATCGAGATTGAAGCGCGCGCACTTATCACATCCGATTTTACTCTTGGCGTCTTTGGCGGCATCACCCATGCAAGTTTCGATGATGCTGTAGACGCTATTGGAGTGAAGGCTGGCGATCAATTGCAAGGCGTTCCAAAATGGAATGCGGCATTGAATGGTGAATACCGGTTTGGCGGTAACAATATCAACGCGTTTGCGCGCGCTGCGGCTCGATGGGTCGGCTCCAGCCGTGGTTCGTTCGATCCTAATAACGTCGATTTTTCGCGTCCATCTTATAAATCGCTAGATGCGAGCATCGGTGCCAACATTGGCAATTGGGAACTGAGTTTGTTTGCTAAAAATCTATCAAACGAGCAATCCGTATTACAAAAGCCATCGGTGCAATTTCTAACCGAAGCCTATCGCCAACGTCCACGTACGATTGGCTTATTAATTACGAAGAAACTTTAAGAGCTAAACGCATATTTGGGTCGCGTTTGTGTCTTGGTATGACTCTATTTCGCCACTAGAAAGCCCGCATTGTATCGACGAGCATAAAATTACATTGTGCGAAGCGGATTGTCGCTGCCGATTGAATATTGACCCATCGAGGGTGCGGCGCAAAACTTGGACTACTGGGAGGTAGTTCATGTACTCATACGAAGACCGCATTCGAGCAGTTAGGCTCTACATCAAGCTCGGGAAGCGCACTGCAGCGACTATTCGACAGTTAGGTTACCTAACAAATAACTTGCTCAAGGGCTGGCATCAAGAACGCGAACAGGGTCGTGATTTGCAGGTGGGCTATTTACGCTCAAGGCAGAAATATTCTGTCCAACAGATAGAGGCGGCAGTTCAGCATTACTTGGATCACGATCGCTGCATTGCCGCGACGATGAAAGCACTGGGATACCCATGCCGTGGAACGCTCACCGCTTGGATTGAAGAGCTGCACCCCGAATTTCGCTATCGCGTTATCGGCAGAAAGGCAAACGTGCAGCACTCCCCGGAGCTCAAGAATGCGGCAGTCATTGAGCGGTGCACTAGGCAGACAAGTGCATAAGTCATTGCTCAAAAGCTAG
>JAYVYF010000517.1:0-2440 GCA_043784585.1 Burkholderiales bacterium | reverse complement strand
TTGCAGCCGATCAGAGCTTTGTTGAAAAGCTAATGCCGGTGGCAGTGGGATTGGACAAAGACGGCCACGCCACACCCGCACTGACTAAAAAATTAGCCGCAAAAAATCTTGCTCATATTGATGTGGCCACGCTTGAACGCGAACATGATGGCAAGGCCGATCAGCTGATTTATCGCGGTATGGCAGAAGGGCAATCGTTGCAAGCGGGCTTGCAGCAAGCTCTGGACGAGGCGATCAAAAATTTACCCGTGTTGAAAGTGATGAGCTATCAATTGGCAGACGGCGCGACCACTGTGCAATTCGTGCGCCCGGCGCACGGCCTTGTTGCTCTCTACGGCGCGAATGTGGTGCCGGTCACAGCCTTGGGCCTGACCGCCGGTCGCACCACGCACGGGCATCGTTTTCAGGGTGCCGCCGATATCGAGCTCAAGCATGCGGACGAATATGAATTGCGGCTTGAAAATGAAGGCGCCGTTGTTGCAAATTTTGACAAGCGAAAAAACGACATTGAAAGTCAGCTACGCGAAACGGCCGAACTGCATGGCGCGAATCTCGGCCCAACTGATGAATACGCGGCGCTGCTCGATGAGGTCACCGCATTGGTTGAGCGCCCCACCGTGTATGTCGGCGCATTTGAAACCGAGTTTCTGAGCGTGCCCGCAGAATGCTTGATTCTCACCATGAAACTCAATCAAAAATATTTTCCGCTGTTTAATCGCGCCGGAAAATTGTCGAATCAGTTTTTAATTGTCAGCAATATGCGGCTCGATGATCCGCACAGCATCATCGAAGGCAACCAGCGGGTGGTGCGGCCACGATTGTCGGACGCACGATTTTTCTTCGAGACCGACAAGAAAAGCACGCTGGATGCACGCGTGCTTAAGCTAGCAAATGTGGTGTATCACAACAAGCTGGGCAACCAATTACAACGCACCGAACGCGTCGAGAAACTGAGCGGTCAAATCGCCAAATTGATCGGCGCTGATGTCACGCAAACCATGCGCGCTGCACATTTGGCGAAGGCCGATTTGCTGACCGATATGGTAGGCGAATTCCCTGAATTACAAGGCACGATGGGGCGTTACTACGCGCTGCAAGATGGCGAATCGCCAGCGGTAGCCGATGCGATCGAGCAGCACTATTGGCCCAAGGGAGCGGGCGGCGTCTTGCCTCAAAATGTGGTGGCAACGGCAGTCATGCTGGCGGATAAATTGGAAACTCTCGCCGGGCTATTTGGCATCGGCCAAGTACCCACTGGCGACAAAGACCCATTTGCATTGCGCCGCCACGCGCTTGGTGTGATTCGTGTATTAATCGAACTCAAGCTCACGGTAACCCTGCCAGAATTAGTCGCTGCCGCATTCGCTTCTTTTTTCAGCGTGGCTGGTTTTACAAACGCAAGCGCCGAGCTTGAAACATTTATCCAGGAGCGGCTGCGCGGCTACCTGCGCGAGCAAAGCTACTCCGCACTGGAAGTCGAATCGGTCTTGGCACAGCGCCCCGCACGGCTCGACCAATTGCCCGAGCGATTAGCTGCCGTGCGCGAATTCATGTCGCTACCCGAAGCTCTCAATCTCGCCGCGGCCAATAAGCGCATCGGCAACATTTTGAAAAAATCTGACCCGGTAACATCCAACGCTCAACAAGCAATGCTGGCCGAACCCACCGAACACAGCCTATTTGAAGCCATGCAATCAACAGCCCCCAAGTTCGATCAATACTTCGCCGCTCAAAACTATACCGCCGCACTTAAATCACTTGCGCCATTGAAAATCCCCGTCGACGCATTCTTTGAAAACGTAATGGTGAATGCCGACGACCTCGCGCTGCGCAACAATCGCCTGGCCCTGCTCAACGATTTACATCTGATGATGAATAAAGTCGCTGACCTTTCCAAACTTGCGGCATAGAATACAGCCATGTCCTCATCTGCCAAGCCCGCAACCAAACTCATCATCCTCGATCGCGATGGCGTGATTAATCACGACTCAGATCAGTTCGTCAAATCACCGGGTGAATGGAAACCGATTCCGGGGTCCATTGAAGCGATTGCACGATTAAATCAAAACGGTTATCGGGTGGTGGTGGCAACGAACCAATCCGGCATTGGTCGCGGCTTATTTGATATGGCCACGTTGAACGCAATTAACGACAAGATGATGGAGCAGGTGTTTCGTCAGGGCGGGCGCATTGATGCGGTGTTTTTTTGCCCATGTACGGCCGATCAAAAATGCCATTGCCGCAAGCCCAACACCGGTATGTTTGAGGATATCGCGTCGCGCTTTCATGTGGGACTCAATGGCGTGCCGACCGTGGGCGATTCATTGCGCGATTTGGAGGCCGGTGCCAAAGTGGGTTGTGTGCCGATTTTAGTGCTGACCGGAAAAGGTAAAAAGACCCAGGCAAAAGGCAATTTGCCACGCAGTACCAAGATCTGTGC
>JAYVYF010000516.1:0-5930 GCA_043784585.1 Burkholderiales bacterium | reverse complement strand
GACAGCAATTTATCAGCGGCTAGAATATTAATGACACCTTTGCCGTCAATAGTCTGCATCAGATCATCAAGTACCAAAGTAGGCTCACCGAAAAATTTGTCGCCTCCCTGTTGTTCAAGCGCGAGCAAACCACGCTGAATCGCGCCGATACTGGCGGGCGAGACATTGCCGTAATCGGTGGTGAATTGCGCGGCGTTCTCGCCCACATAAGCCAGTAGCGCGCGCAGGTCTTTAAGATCGAGCAGAAGCAAACCTTTGTCATCAGCAATTTTGAATGCAATTGCCAACACGCCTGATTGCGTGTCGTTCAAATTAAAGATTCGCGCCAACGGCACCGGCCCCATTTCGGATATCGTCGCTCGCAACGGGTGGCCCTGTTCACCAAAAACGTCCCATAACGTCACAGGGCAGGCGGCGGGCGCCAGATCCAGCTCGAGCATTTTTGCCCGCTCAGCGACTTTTGGGTTGTCGTGCCCGGGCTGCGAAATGCCGGCCAGATCGCCCTTCACATCGGCCATGAACACCGGCACGCCGATGCTGGAAAAATGTTCGGCCAGCACCTGCAGCGTCACTGTTTTACCGGTTCCCGTCGCGCCTGCAATCAAACCGTGACGATTGACCATATTGGGCAGGAGCATCAAATCGGTCAACGCTGCGTCGCTGGTTTTGGCGATCAGGAGAGGTTCGGTCATAGGCTAGTCGTTGGTTAATCGTGGCAGCAATGTAGAAAACAGACTGGAAAGCAAGCTGCAACGCCATGTGACTGAATGGTAACATCACACCTTCAAATTTACTTTAAAAGCGACGCCAAATGTTGCACTGTTTGGCCTCTCGCCGCAGCCAAGGGAAACTCAAATGGCAGGACATAGCAAATGGGCAAATATTCAACACCGCAAAGGTCGGCAGGATGCCAAACGCGGCAAAATTTTTACACGCCTGATTAAAGAGATTACCGTCGCTTCGCGCATGGGCGGCAGCGAGTCGGGCGCGAATCCACGCCTGCGTTTGGCGATGGACAAGGCCTACGAAAATAATATGCCGAAAGACACCGTCGAGCGCGCGATCAAACGCGGTGCGGGCGAGCTGGATGGCGTGAGTTATGAAGAGATTCGCTATGAAGGTTATGGTATCGGCGGCGTGGCGATTATCGTCGACTGCATGACCGATAACCGCGTACGCACGGTGGCCGAAGTTCGCCACGCATTCTCAAAATACGGTGGCAATATGGGCACCGATGGCTCGGTCGCGTTTTTGTTCAAGCATTGCGGCCAACTCATGTACGCGCCGGGTACAGCAGAGGATAAACTGATGGAAGCCGCGCTCGAGGCCGGTGCAGAGGATATTGTCAGCAACGACGATGGTTCGTTCGAAGTCGTGACCGGCCCGTACGATTTTTCAACTGTGAAAACCGCGTTAGAAAAGGCGGGATTCAAAGCCGAGTTTGGCGAAGTCTCGATGAAACCATCGATAGAGAATGAGCTGTCTGGAGACGATGCCATAAAAATGCAGAAGCTGCTGGATGCACTAGAGTCGCTCGACGACGTGCAAGATGTTTATTCATCCGCCGTGATGGATGAAGCGTAGCCACGATGACGATTTTAATCACGACCACCGATAATGTTGAAGGTAAACGTATTGCACGCTACTTGGGCATTGTGACGGGGGAAGCGAGCGCAGAAGTACAGCTCGTATCGGATAAGCCGGTCACCAGTTTTTCAGACGCTTACCATCAGGTCATCCCTGGCGCGCGTGATTCCGCGTTGCGCGGCGCGATGCAGGGGGCCGAGCAATCAGGCGCGAACGCGATTGTAGGCGCGAAGGTGGAATATCACATTCACGGTAGCGGGCGCGGCATGGTGATGGTTTCCGTGACGGGCACGGCGGTTGTTCTTGAAGATATTTGAGTTTTTTAATGACCTCGCTTGATCGCCAATTTGAAGCATCCGCAGCGCGGAAATTGCGCGAGATTCCCACCTCGTTCGAGACGGAACGCTTGCTGATTCGAGCGGGTACATTAGCTGACCTCGACAGCACTTATCTCGTCGCGCAAGAATCTGCCGTAGCACTTCGCGAGTGGATGCCATGGGCGCATCCATCGCCATTGCTGGCCAGCATGGAGAAATTTTTTTCTACCGGTGAAGAAAAATGGTGCACACGCGAGATGTTTGATTTTCAGTGGATTGAAAAATCGAGCGGCGAGCTGATCGGCAAAGGTGGCTTTCATCATATTGATTGGATGATTCCGAAATTTGAAATCGGTTATTGGCTGAGAACTTCGCACGCGGGCAAGGGATTTTGCACGGAGGCAGTGAATGGATTGGTACAGTTTGCCAAGACTGAGCTCTATGCGAAACGTCTGGAGATCCGCAGCCAACCTGCCAATGCAGGAAGTCGCGCAGTGGCCGAGCGTTGTGGCTTCGTGCTCGAAGGCGTGCTGCGTTCCAGCTTGCTGGGTGCCGACAGCGCGTTGCGCGACTCCTGCATGTATGCCAAGGTATTCGATTGAGAATCTTAGGCCTCGATCCGGGTCTGCGCGTCACCGGCTATGGTGTGATCGATAAAAACGGCAGCACCTTAAGTTATGTCACCAGCGGCTGCATCAAATCACCCGACGGCGAATTGCCGGATCGGCTTAAGAATATTTTGAATTCTGTTCAAGAAGTGATTCGCCTTTTTTCACCGGGTGAAGTGGCGGTTGAAAAAGTGTTTGTAAACGTAAATCCGCAATCTACTTTGTTACTGGGCCAGGCACGTGGGGCTGCGATTTGCGCAGCCGTTTTGCATGAATTGCCGGTAGCAGAATACACCGCACTGCAAGTTAAACAAGCCGTTGTCGGCAATGGCCATGCGCAAAAAGAACAGGTACAGGACATGGTGAAACGATTGCTGAATTTATCTGGTACACCCAGCCCGGATTCGGCTGATGCGTTGGCGTGTGCGATTTGTCATGCGCATGGGGCGGCGATGGGCGGCATGTTGACTAAAGGCTATCGAGTAAAAGGTGGCAGACTTGTTGGTGGAAAAATTGCAACGGGAGAAAAAGCAAAATGATCGGCCGAATCACCGGAATCCTGCTCGAAAAAAATCCCCCGCAAGTGCTCGTCGATGCCGCAGGCGTCGGCTATGAAATCGATGTACCGATGTCGACGTTTTACGGATTGCCAAAATCCGGCGAGAAGGTGGCTTTATTCACGCATCTGGTGACCCGAGAAGATGCGCAATTGCTTTACGGCTTTGCCACCGAGAGCGAGCGCGTCACCTTCCGCACGCTTATCAAAGTTAGCGGCGTCGGCCCGAAAGTCGCGTTGGCGGTGCTCTCCGGCATGAGCGTGAACGATCTGGCTGAAGCGGTCGCCACACAAGAAAGTGGCCGCCTCGTCAAAGTCCCCGGCATCGGCAAAAAGACCGCCGAGCGATTGCTGCTGGAATTAAAAGACAAATTGAAAATTGATGTACGCATTTTGGTCGGTGGCGAAGCCGCCAAAACCACCAGTGCTGCCGATGTATTGAACGCCTTGATGGGCTTGGGCTATAGCGAGCGTGAAGCGTTGCAGGCAGTGAAATTATTGCCTGTCGATGTGACGGTTTCAGATGGTATTCGACAGGCGTTGAGGTCGCTTTCAAAACCCTAGCGTTAGCGTACATCTTGAGGCATTTTTGCTCGCAAATAGGCGTGGATATTGGCCTTCATATTTTTTGCATCTAAAAGATTACCCCAAATGATCCATTCACTAAACTCCCTCGAACTCACCGGACGTGCCCGCACTCATCTCGTGCAATTCGACGAACCCCGCTTCGCGATTCACAAAGACGTGCAAGAGCCTTTTTTAGCGCTGCGCGACGCAGCCGCCAAACAAGGCTTCGAGCTGCATCCCTTCAGCGCCTTTCGCGATTTCGACGCGCAGTTAAAAATCTGGAACAACAAGTTCGCAGGCGAACGACCGCTTTACGATCAACACGGCTCAGCACAGAATTACGCCAGCCTGTCACCAGAGGAAATCGTCGATCACATCCTCGTGTGGTCTGCCGTCCCCGGTGCCAGCCGCCATCACTGGGGCAGCGATATCGATGTCGTCGACAGCGCCCGCATGCCGCCCGATTACCGCGTCAAGCTGCTCCCCGAAGAGTCCGCACCGGGCGGCGTGTTCTACGATTTGCATCAATGGCTTGATGAAAATATTGCGGCATTCGGCTTCTTCCGCCCCTATCAAAAATATCAGGGCGGCTTCTACGCCGAACCGTGGCACTTGAGCTACTGGCCGGTTTCAAAGTTGGCATTGGAAGCGTTCACGCTGGACGTGTTGCGCGAGGCGGTTTTGGCGAGTGATGTAATGGGTAAAGAAATGGTGATGGCGCGACTGCCGCGGATTTTTGAAACGCATGTTCGGAATGTTTGTTTGCCGCAGACGATCGGTGAATAACCATTGGGCATAGGCGTCTGTGCGCCAATATTTCAATAGCACTTACAACCTTGCACTTCAAGCGAAGTTAAACTAGACTAACAAAACTTAGTTTAAGCGAGGCATACCGTGCAAACCGTCAACATCCACGAAGCAAAAACTCATCTCTCTCGCCTAATCGAACAGGCCGCAAACGGCGAACCATTTATCATCGCCAAGGCAGGTAAGCCGCTTGTGAAGGTGATGTCATTGGGCGCACCGGAAGCAGGTCAGGTAAAAAGAATCGGCTTCATGGCAGGGCAAATTGTCGTGCCCGACGACTTTGATCAAATGCACAGCACAGAAATTGAAAGCCTATTCGGTGCCGTATGAAATTTTTACTGGATACGCACCTTCTGTTGTGGATCGCGGGAGACACCAAGCGCCTGTCCGCCAAAGCGCGTAAATTGATTACTGAACCCACCAGCGAATTATTTTTCAGCGCCGCGAGTCTGTGGGAAATAGCCATTAAGCGCGGACTGGGCCGCGATGATTTCAAAGTTGATGCGCGCCTCCTGCGCCGCGGATTGCACGACAACGGCTACCGCGAAATACCCATCGGCAGCGAACATGCTGTCGCCATCGACAGCCTACCCCCCATTCACAAAGACCCTTTTGATCGCATGCTCATCGCGCAGGCGATGGTTGAAGGGATTACGCTACTGACGAGTGATGCTGTAGTTGCGCAATATCCGGGGGCGGTGCGGAGAGTTTGAATTGAGCAGGCAATAATCGAGAATACAAAGCAGGTTACTTGCAGCCACTATCAAATCAAACACGAAATATGTAAACCAAGTAAAAGGAATTTGCCTTGCGCGGTAACCGTCGTAATATAAATGCTGATGTAAAAGATCATGCGCGATAAGCAGCATAGAGTTTATTGAGATAGTTATGGCACGCAAGCAGTCAACAATTAATGCTGAAACGCTTACCTTGATACTTGAGGGCAGCGAAATTGCTGCCGAAAAGTTCGTTAAGAGCATAAGCGCGTGCGTTGCAATCATTCGAGATGTCACCGAAAGTTTGAGCGGAGAGAAAAGCAGCATTAACTGGATTGTGTCTGTCGAAAAAGGCAGTCCCAAGGTACATTTCACGCCGCGCCCAATAGAGGCGAATCCCGCAGTAATCAAATCTACAATCGACGCAGTCAAAAATGGTTTTCTTGAGATTGAACAGCGTGGCGGTCGCCCAAGCTATTGGTCGGATGCGTCGCTTAAAAGTGCTAAGGAAATAGCAAGTGTTTATTCGCCAAATGAAAACGCTTTAGATGATATTCGCGTTTCGTCTGACGGCGGCTATGCAACCGTGACTAAGAAGACGAGCACAAATGTCGTCTCGCGAGTCGGCAACGAAAAGCGGGCTTTTGGTACCGTAGAAGGAAGGCTGCGTACTGTCACAGAAAGTGGCGGGCTGCATGTCGTCGTTCAAGACGCTTCAACACACAACAATATTCGTTGTTTTATTGAAGATACTGATACTGACCGTTTCGTC
>JAYVYF010000515.1:0-4426 GCA_043784585.1 Burkholderiales bacterium | reverse complement strand
GGCTTGCAGCACGCGACACCGCATTAAAATTCAGCCCGAAAAATATGGCGGCGCAGTATGCGAGCCTATATCGCCAGCTTCAGAAATAACAAGCGCACTGCTTCTACTTTCCCCATGATTCCTCCCAACTCAACCTCCAATCCCCCTGCGGTGTCCAACCGGGTGCTTTACGTGCGGTTGTTAGGCGCGGTGAAGCCATATCGGCTGGCTTTTGCCGGGGCGGTGGTCGCAATGGCGGTGGGCGGTGCCGCGCAGGGTGCGTTTGGATACTTTCTAAAGGTATTGCTCGAAAAACTTTTCGTGCAGGGCAATTCGCAATATGCCTGGATTGCGGCGGTTGCCATTGTCGTGATTTTTTTAATTAGCGGTCTTGCTAATTTTGCGTCCGGCTACGGCATGCAATGGGTCAGCACCAAAGTTATCCTCGATTTCCGCAATCAGATGTTTCATCGCCTGATTCGATTGCCTGAACCGTTTTACAGCCGCACCACCACCGGCACGATGATGTCAAAAGTCACCAACGATGTGATGGGCCTGCAAGAGGCCGCCACCAACGCCTTGACCTCATTGGTACGCGGCAGCTTCACCGTCATTATCGGCATGGTGACGATGTTTGTGCTCAGCTGGAAACTGACGCTGATCACGTTCGCTGCGGTGCCGATTCTGGCGCTTATTATCAGCGCGTTTGGCAAACGATTGCGCAGCTTGAGTCGCGAAACACAGGTTGCACAAGCGGCTATTACGGATGTGCTGCAAGAATCGATTCGCGGGCATAAAGTCATTAAAGTATTTGGCGGCGAAAATTATGAGCTGTTGCGATTTGATGTGGCCGCTAACCGGATTCGACAACTGAGTATGAAACACGGTGCCGCCGCCGCCGCCGGAACTCCATTCACGCAATTTATCGTGTCGATCGCGATTGCGCTGATTGTTTATCTGGCTGCCAGCAATACCATGGGCACCGGCCTCGATGTTGCAAGCTTCGTGGCCTACATTGTAATTACTGCCGGGCTCGTGCCGCAGATCAAAGGGCTGACCAGCGTTAATGAACAAATCCAAAAAGGTCTCGCCGCATGCGAGAGCGTGTTCGGTTTGATCGATGCCCCGTTGGAAACCGATGCAGGTCAGGAAACGATCAAGCGCGCGAACGGCGATCTGCATTTTGCGCATGTTAGCTTGCAATACGAAAACCAAAGCGGGTTTGCCTTAAAGGATATCAGCGTCAACATCAAAGCGGGCGAAACCATTGCGTTGGTCGGCCCATCGGGTGGTGGTAAAACCAGCTTTGTGAATTTACTGCCGCGTTTCTTCACGCCTAGTGCGGGCAGCATTTCCCTCGACGGGCACGCGCTTGCCAATATCAAACTCGTTGATCTGCGAAACCAGATAGCGATGGTGAGTCAGGATGTTGTTTTGTTTAACGACACCGTCGCGGCGAATATTGCCTATGGCGTGACCGGCAAGATCGATATGGACAAAGTAAAAGCAGCCGCGGCGGCGGCAAATTGTCTCGATTTTATCGAAGGCTTGTCCGATGGTCTCAACACGCCAATTGGCGACAACGGTTCGCGTCTGTCTGGGGGACAACGCCAGCGTCTGGCCATTGCCCGTGCGCTGTTTAAGGACGCGCCGATTTTGCTGCTGGACGAGGCGACATCCGCGCTCGATAGTGAGTCCGAACGCGCGGTACAGAATGCGCTGGATACGCTGATGCAGGGTCGCACCACACTGGTCGTGGCTCACCGCCTTTCCACCATTGAAAAAGCGGATCGCATTCTGGTCTTGGAAGGTGGCGAAATCGTCGAATCGGGCACTCACGCTGAGTTGTTGTCGCGTGGTGGCTTGTATACAAGTTTGCATCGCCTGCAATTCTCGGGCTGAGTGGATGCAACTAGCGCAGCGAAAAAATAGATGAAAATCTTGATTGTCAGCCGCGCAAAGCTAGGCGATCTGCTACTCACGACGCCGATGCTGCGGGTATTGCGTGATGCCTTCCCCGACGCTGAAATTCACTTGTTGGCGAATGAATACAATGTTTGGGTGGCCGATGGGAATACTTGCGTTGATCGTCGCTGGATCTACGGGCGCGTTCGCACCGGCCGCGACCTTGATTTCGGTGCCGCATGGCGTCAGATCACGATGTATGCAGGGCTAAAGTTGCAGGGCTATGATGTAGCGATCGCAGCGGGCGGACATGAGTCGCATCGGGCAATCACCCGCACACTACATGCGGGTGCTGCGCGCACCATTGCTTATGCCACAGATGAAAAATTTCGACGCAAAGTGAGCGACCGTGTGCTGGCAGATGGCAGTTTGCACGAGAGCATGCTCATGTTAAAACTGCTCGAACCGCTGGGTGTCGAGCTGCCGGCAGTGCTGCCCGCGCCAGAATTTTATCCGCCGCAGTCGATGTTTGATTTTGCGGATTGCTGGCTGGCGGGCAGAAGCATCCCGGCGCGTGGATATTTGCTCATCGGTATGGGGGCCCGTGTGGCGGCGAACCAGCCGTCATGTGCACAAATTTTGCGCTGGGCCAAGTGGGCAAAGGAAACGCAAGGGCTTGATACGGTTTTTATCTGGACGCCGGGTGCCAAAAACAATCCACTTTATCCCGGTGACGACGAGGCGGCTCAGGCTGTGCTCGACGCCAGGCTACCGTTTCTGCATCCTTTTCGCGGCCAGTTGAAACAGGCAATCGCGATCGTGATGCGCGCTAAGGCATCGATCTTGCCCGATAGCGGTATGATGCATTTCGCCGCCACCAGTAGCGGCGGTGTGGTGGGCTTGTTCGCAGATGCGCGCACCTATTCAGATCCTGTGCAATGGGCACCCACCGGGACGCGCGCCTGCCACCTCGAGGCCCGCACATCGGTCGTTGAGATTCCCGATGCGCTGATTTACGAAAAGCTCGGTACGCTAATGTTGGCGTGAAGCTAGTGCGGCTCGCGGCGTCTATTCGCTAGGCCCAGCAACATCCCAAGGATTGCGCCAAAAATAAGAACCATGTGCCGCGAGAAAAAATCGTCCACCATGTTTCGCATCAACACACCGGTGATTAGCGCGACACCACAAATCGCGGCGATACGTGCAAATTGATCACGCTGATTTTTTGTGGAGGCCGCCAGCCGCCAAAATTCGTAGAACAGCGCCGCAAATAAAATTGCCAGGATGGCAGCAGCGAAAATGCCCATTTGAATCGCGTAATCGAGCAATACATTATGAGCATGGCGGATGAAGCCTTGCAGCCGCGTGTCTTGTAAACGCTTCGTAAAGTCGTCGCCAACGCGATCCAGATCGTATCCATGCCCCGCCCACGGTTTCTCGCCAATCATCTCCCGCGCGGTATGCCAAATTCCGCCGCGATTATCCTTGAGCAAAAATTCAATGGGCGTTTCCTGATTGCCGGTATGGACGCTTGCGCGATAGCTGGAACTGGCATAAAAGCCAGCGCCCAGCAAGGCAAGCAAGGGCACCACCAATAGCATCGCGCGCCACGAAATATTTTTTCGCTTGGCAGTGAGAATCGCGGCGGCAGACCCCGTCAACAACATCGCCGCATACGACAGCCAAGCGGCGCGATTGCCGCTATACCAGGTGCCCACCAGTAGCGCTACAAACGCCATGCCGCAAGCCACCCTTGCCACCGTTCGCCATCGAGGTGGCGCCAGCCATGCCAGCGGCAGCAGCGGTGCCAGAGTCGTAAACCACATAGTGGCTCTGCCGACTCCGCCATAAAGGGCCGTATGTGTCGGGTCTTCCGGCCGGAACGGATCGTTGACCAGCATGGCCGAAAGCACGACCAGCCCAATCAACAGCGTGAGATTAAATTTCAGCAGATCTTGACGCGTCGTGGTCAGCGCGTAGAAAACGCAGCAAGCCAGTGTCGGCGCAAGCACGTCACCGCGCCAGGCATTCAGACTTGTATGGGGGTCAGGGCCAAAGGCTGAAAACGTCGCCACACCGCCAATCCATAGCAGGGCAGCGCTAACGCACAACAATGAGGGCAGGTGTGGTGATTTAATATCGGCTGTGCGACGACGTCGAATGAAGCCGATCAACAGGGCGATGGCCGATAGCAGCAGAAAGCCACCACGCAAGCCAGCACTGCCCGGAAAAGGTGCAACTAGCAGCATCAGCGCGGCAGCGACATATGAAAAAATGAACAGTCGCCCTGTGCCCGAATCGGTGGACGATTTATTCACGATGTTTTCAGGATTTTTGACGAGTGCGAACGACAATTTCGCCCCTTCAAACGCATCGAGCTCTTGTTCACGCCAGCGTTAAGCCAAAGACGCGGCGGTGATGCCGTTTTTGCGAATCAGCGCGTCAAAATAATTGATCGTTTCTTTTAAGCCATTTTCCAGCGATACCTGTGGCTGCCAATTTAATTTTTGTTGCGCCTGTGTGATGTCAGGACGACGTTGCG
>JAYVYF010000514.1:0-14664 GCA_043784585.1 Burkholderiales bacterium | reverse complement strand
ATCTTTAAGGCCCATTAATACTGCAAAAGAAATCATCATGCGCCTTGTCACCTACCAACTGCTAAACACGTCGGAACTCAAGACCGGTATTCTCATCAGCAAGGACCAAGTTTTAGATATCGTCGCTGAAACTGGCGCGCGTAGCAGCGTGTCACATGTCGCCACAATGCTTGACATCATTCGCGGCGGCGAGCCCACGATGGCGCTCCTGCGCGAGATCGTGGCGGCGCCTAAAACCGACCCCATTTTGCTCAATAAAGCGCTCTTGAAAGCGCCGATCCCGCGGCCGAATAAAAATATATTCTGCGTAGGTTGGAATTACCTCGATCATTTTCAGGAAGGCGGCAATATGCTCAAGGATGACCGCGAGCTGCCCCAGTATCCGGTGTTTTTTTCTAAAACACCGACTTCCGTGAATGGCCCCTATGACGTGATTCCGTTTGATTCGACCCTCTCTACACAGCTCGACTGGGAGGTTGAACTAGGCGTCATCATTGGTACTGACGGAAAAAACATCGCGGAAGCCAATGCGATGCAACATATTTTCGGCTACACCATCGTCAACGATGTGACGTGGCGCGATGTGCAGCGACGACATGGCGGGCAGTGGATGAAGGGCAAGAGTCTGGACGGCACCTGCCCGATGGGACCGTGCATTGTGACTGTTGATGAAATTGATCCCACGAATTTGAATATTGAATGTAGCGTTTCCGGGGTGGTGAAGCAACAATCCAACACCAGGCATCTATATTTTAATATCCCGCGATTGATTCACGATTTATCAGAGGGCATGACGTTGGAAGCGGGTGATATTATTTCGACGGGAACGCCCGAAGGCGTTGGTTTTGCCCGCACTCCACCAGAGTGGATGAAGCCCGGTGATTTAATGGAAACAACAATCGAAGGAATTGGTACTATGCGTAATCCAATTGGCAGCTACTAGCCTGGTCAATACAAGGTATTAACAACAATGTTAGGCATGAACGCAAAACACTGTCGCTTATTTTTATCCGCGCTGATGGTGATCGTTTGTGGAATGGCTTGCACAAGCGCTTTTGCGAGAACGGCCCTTTCCTTTCCGTTTGAATTAGTCCTCATCGACGCCGCTAGCGAAAAACAACTTGGCGGATTTCCGGTTGATCGCGCATTGGTGGCGAAAGCCGTCACGCAGCTCAAAGATGCCGGCGCTCGCGGTGTGGTGTTGAAATTTTTCTACGACCAGCCCGGCAAATCGGCTGATGCCGACAAAGCCTTGGCCGATGCCATCGGCAGCATTAAAACACTGCTGCAAGCGCGGATTGACGAGGCCGAGTTTGCGGGAAACCCGCTCCCAGCAAGGTTCTTTAAGGATGTGGTCGCGGGAAATTTCAATACATCGTTGACCGGAACCAGTGGCTGGATACCACTCGCCCCGTTTGCGGCAGCGGCATATGACATCGGCTTTGTCGATATTGATTCGCCCGACCGCGTGCCGATGATCGAGAGCTATCAGGATAAGCCCGTCAAATCGCTTACCTTAGCTGCGCTGGAATTGGCGACAGGAGAGCGCGCCAAAATCGAGAGTGGCGTGCGATTGATATTGGGTAGCCAGTCAGTTGCACTCACGGAGGACAACCAATTGGCACTAAAAATCACGTCGGTGGATCTGCCGGATGCTGTGCCGTTCACAGCATTGCTAGACGGTAAATTCGACAAGGCGCTGTTCCGCGACAAAGTTGTTGTCATCGCCTATGACGGCGTAAAAATGCATTTTCTCAGCACTAAAGCAGGCATTGTGAAAGCGCATCGTTTGTTTTACTTGGGGCTGTTGGATACATATCGGCAGCTTGTTGGTAAATAACAAATTGCAAAAAGTCTAAGCCAACACCCCTAGCTTACGATACGATTCCCTCAGAAGCCCTCCGGTGATCCCTTCTGAAATATTAATCAAAGAATTGCTTTGGCCGCACTTTTTCATATTCTTACGATCCCGTTTTGCGGACACAACACCATCGTCAGGTCCGCCGAGCGCGTGTCCTTTGCCAAACAAATCGCGAACACGAGCGGATAAATCGGATCATTGTCAAGTTACAGTCATCTCACTCCGTCGCGACTTACCCAGCAACCAAGCACCAGCAGGCCCCAGTAGCGCGAACAACAGTGCGACCAGCGCCAGCCAAGCCCACGGTGATGACCACTGCATGAGCGCGTAAGCGGCGCCCGACCAGCCGAACGCGCTGAAGCCTTCGACCAGATTAATCAGCATGCTGCCCTGCCCGCGTTTTTTCATATTTTTGCGATCACCAGTACGCGGATACCAGATTTGAATCACGCCTGCACTGGTGGTACTGCCTGCCAGACAGAACAAAAATATCGCCGCCCAATAGATATTTTTTGTCAGCAGAAAAATTAATATCGGCGACACGAACAGCCAGACAGGAATCAGCGCAGCGAGCACTTTTAACCAGCGAATGCGCAAAATACTGACCGGGGCGCAACCGATCAATTCTGGTGCTTCCTCGGCAGCTACGGTTATCCAGGCGAGGCTGCCGGCCAAAGTGGAGGCGAGCAAAATCGCACCGGGCAGGACATATCCCACCGCATCGGAATTCCGAAATACCAAAAATACCAAGGGTAGCAAATACAGCATTTGCAGAAATGTTTGTGCGATCAATTGAGGATCGCGCCAGATCAAGCGCCACTCTTTCACCAGCACCGATCGCGCAAAGCCGGCGCGCCCACGTTGAAAATGCAACGCAATTGCGGCTGGTGGCGCGACCAGACGATTGGCACTGCCGGTCACCGATTCCTGGGTGCCCGATAGAAATCGCTTATAGGTGAGATGCGTGACAAGAAAAAATCCCCCCACGCCCAGCACCATGACGCTCAACAATGGAATCGGATCACCGAGAAATGCGCGGAAAGGGAACCAGATAAAACTATCCGCCGCCAGCACGCCGCCAGGTTCAGCGGCGTGCTTCATGGCTGCCATGATGTGATCGCGCGTGTGGTGCCCCAGCATATTTTGTATCTGGCTCATTAAAAAAATTGCCGCCCCGACCAGCGCACCGATCAGCTGCGCCGCCACCCGAGCGCGACGCGCGCCAATCAGCCGCACCAGTCTGAGCGTGAGCAGCATTCCCAGCGAAGCCACCAACAAGCCAATAGAAATCATCGCCGGATAAATCGCGAGCAATTTTGCATGTCTGGTAAAAGCACCAACATGTGCAAACGGTGTGACCATCAGGAAATAAATGGTGATACAACTTACTGCAATGCCCAGCCCGCGAATTGTGAACACCGTGCGCGGCGATACGGGCGAGGACAGAAGCAGATCGAGATCACCGCGATCAAATAGTGCCGATACAGACAAAATGATGGCCTGCGAAAACATCAGGGTAATGACGAGCCACGTGCCTGCGCCGAACAGAATAATAGCCAAAGACGGTAGTGAAACCATGTCTAACCCGCGCAACAGGCCCCACGCGGCAACGTGCGCGGCCAGCCATAGCAAGCCGCCAAAGGCCCCTACCAGCCATAGGCGCGCGCCACCAATAGCTCGCCATTGCAGGCGTACCTCGTGCCGCAACAGCCACGGCCAACTGGCGACTTTCAAGGTTGGCATCATGTTGCGCTGGAGGTCAGACCGAGGAATACATCTTCCAATGTGGCGTCCCGCGCGGCACCGGTATTTGAACCCTCTTGCGTAAAATCGGGAGATTGAGACGAGGCCAAAGCGCGCAATTCGTCCAGCGTACCCTGCGCGATAATCTTACCTTTCTGGATGATGCTGATGCGCTCCGCGAGGCGCTCGGCCATTTCAAGGATATGCGTCGTGAGCACAATCGTATTGCCTTTTTTAACGCGCTCAATCAACAGATCCTTGACCTGCCGTGCGGCGGCCGCATCGAGGCCCGTCAGCGGCTCGTCCAGAATCAACACTTTTGGATCGTGGATCAATGCGCCCGCCAGTGCTAGTTTTTGCCGCATGCCGCGCGAGAAACCTTCAATCAATTCATTCGTGTTGTTCCACAAATCGAGCCATTTCAGTAACTCTTCTGCGCGTGACGCGGCGGCGTCGCCATCAACACTCCACAGCCCGGCCACGAATTCAAGATATTCCAAAGGCTTTAGCTTGCCGTAAAGCAAAGGATCGTCAGGCAAAAATGCGAGAAGTCGCTTTGCTGCAATCGCATCGGTGGCGATATCATGCCCAAGAATTGCAGCGCTGCCCGCGTCCGCTTTCAATAGTCCCGCGACGATGCGCAAGGTGGTTGTCTTGCCCGCGCCATTCGGGCCAAGCAGCGCATGGAATTCCCCTTGCGGAATGGTGAGATCTAGATTATCAACGGCATACTTGCCGCCAAAATGTTTGACCAAACCCTTTATTTCCAATGCAGCGGGTGTTCCAGAAATTTTAGTGGGGACTGTCGCGGAAAGCTCAGACACATCGTTCATATAAAAAATTGTTTCAGGCGAGTTCATTGTAATAGGAATAATTTTCGGTCAAGCATAACCCTCGACGCCACTCCACCGGCTTGTCGCCATACGTAAACGCAATGCGATCGACACAAAGCAGCGGCGTACCTTTGGCAACACGCAACGTTTTTGCAGTAAAAGCATCGGCAGCGACAGCTCGAATGCGTTCTTCTGCGCGGATCATTCGAAAACCATAAGCAGTCTCAAAAAAACTGTAGAGCGAACCTTTTTTTCCGTCGCCAGAGCCTTCGAGCTTTTCCAAGCTAAGCAACGGAAATTTTGCGGATGGCACCACGACCTCGTCAAGCACAACCGGCTTGCCTGAAAACAGCAAAACACGGTGAATTGACGTCACTGGCGAGCCGGGCTTGAGATCGAGGCCGCGCGCGATTTCAGCGCTGGCTTTGCCACGTTTCACGTCCAGAAAAATGCTGGTGGGATACACCATCTCGCCTGCAATAGGGGTGATGCGCAGAAAACGATATTGGTGGTTTGGTTCCGTATGCGTGGCGACATAGGTGCCCTTGCCCTGACGGCGGATCAGAATATTTTCAGCCGCCAGCGCATCAATGGCTTTGCGCACCGTCCCTTGACTGACGCGGAAACGGGCTGCCAGCTCCATTTCAGACGGAATCGGTTCGCCGGGTTTCCATTCGCCCGCTACCAGACTCTGCGTCAGCAGGATTTTGATTTGGTCATAAAGCGGTCGAAAGCTGGGCCCCGGACTTGACGGACCTGACAATGATTGAGCGGATTCGGCTGAGATGCTGGTGTCTACCGTTGCGGCCATGGCGATTTTGCTTCAAAAGTATAAGTAAGGAGCTGAAGGAAGCCCAAAAAGGAGCAACAACATAGTCAGGAACAAGGACAGAAAGAGGAACCAGGAAACAAAAAAACCGTTAACGAAAAGGTAAATTAGATCCGATGCTAGCACAGCACATACAAAAGCCAATGATATCCTATGTCTTATATAAGATATAAGTGTTGTTGACTTTATGCTGCACCGCAACGTACAATTATTGAAAGTTACTAAACTTTTATAGATCCATAAATAGCGCAAAGGTTCTTAGCTCAGCCATGACTCCCTTCCTCCGCCCTCGCCGCTCGATGTTGTACGTCCCCGGCTGTTTTCAGCGTTTTTTAAACAAAGCGCGCACCCTGCGAGTCGATTCTGTGATCTTTGATCTGGGTGATTCGGTGCTGGTAGACAACAAGGAAATGTCGAGAAAGCAGGTCGTCGAAGCGGTACTGTCAGGCGGCTACGGTCGTCGCGAGCGCGTGGTGCGGGTAAATGATCTTGATTCAGAATGGGGCATTGAGGACGTTAAGGCAGTTGCCAATATTGGCGCAGATGCGGTGCTGTTTCCCAATATCGAATCGAAAGAAGACGTTCACGACGCGCTTGACGTACTTGACTCGGCAGGCGGTGGCGACATGCCGATCATGGTCATGATCGAAAGCCCGATTGCGGTGCTGAGGGCCGAAGAAATAGCGGCGGCATCAAACCGCATCGCTTGCCTTATCATGGCCACCAGCGATCTCATCACCCAGCTTCACGGCCGCAAAACGCCAGACCGCATTCCGCTGCAATATTCACTTTCGCACGTGCTGTTGGCAGGTCGTGCCTATCAGCGCGCGGTGGTCGACGGCATCAGTATTGACATAAAAGACATGCATTCATTCGAGATGGCATGCCGCCTAACACGCGATTTGGGCTTTGACGGAAAATCATTAGTACATCCGAACCAGCTCGCCTATTGCAACGATGCGTTCACCCCAAAATCAACCGATATCAGCTACGCGCACGAAGTCATCGAAGCCATCGACCAGGCACATCGCGAAGGCCGTGGCACCATCATGCTCAATGGCCGTCTGGTCGAGCGGCATCATGTCAGCGGTGCGAAACGCATGTTGGCGCTGGCGGAGATGATTAAGGAATTGGAATCCGCTTGAATTTGCGTGCATATTCGCGTGCATACACGCGTGCATCTAGGCGCCTGCTGGTGTGCCATCCGGACGAGCCATGCCAGCCCGCTCGGCCTTGCCAATCATGAGACCCGCATCCGGCTATTTTTTTGAGGATTACGCGCTTGGGCAGAAATTTGCCCATGCCGTGCCGCGCACCATCACGGCAGGTGATGTATCTTTGTATCAAGCGCTCGCAGGTTCGCGAAATCCACTTCATTGCGGCGAGCCGTTTGCGCAATCACTCGGCTATTCATCCGCGCCGATAGACGACCTACTGGTTTTTCATATCGCGTTTGGCAAGACGGTTGCGGACATTTCGTACAACGCTGTTGCCAATCTAGGCTACGCAGAATGTCGCTTTGTGCAGCCTGTTTTTGTTGGCGATACGCTGCGCGCAGAAACCGAAGTCATTGGGCTAAAAGCCAATAGCAGCGGCAAAACCGGCGTGGTTTATGTGCGCTCAATATGCTTTAACCAGCGCGGCGACATGGTGTTGACATGGGTACGCTGGGTGATGATTCATCGGGCTCTTCATAGGGCAGATGCCTCCAACGCAAACTCAATCGCAAACACGAGCGCTGACGAAACTGCTGCAGCATCGCCGGTTCCAGAATTTGATCGTTTTGTCGCGCCCGAAAACCTTCATACCGCATTTGTGCATCAATCCAATCACGCGGTTTCAGCCGCCACCGGCAGCAACCAATTCTGGGACCATATTGCGCTGAATGTGCCGATCAAGCATCCTAGTGGCATGACCCTCGATGAAACCGATCACACATTGGCAACCAAACTTTATCAAAACAACGCACACGTTCACTTTGATTTGCATCACATGAAGGACAGTCGCTTTGGCCAGCGTCTGGTTTATGGCGGGCAAGTTATATCAATTTGCCGTGCGCTCGCTTTTGATGGCCTGGAAAACGCGCTGACGATTGCCGCGATCAACGCAGGCTCGCACACCAATCCGACATTTGCCGGGGACACTTTGTACGCGGTGTCAACGCCCACGATGAAATGGCCGCTGAACAACAACCTCGGTGCGCTGCGCGTTCAACTTGATAGCTACAAAAATATTGATCCCAACGCCGCCGAGTTTGCAAATATGTCGTCTGAGCAGAAAAGCTCATCGCTCATTTTATCGCTTGATCTAACCGTACTGATGCCCCGCAAAATTTAAATTTCCAGGCCAAAATCATGTCAACAGTTCATCCCAACGACGCGCTATTTTCTGGCGAAAAGCCGTTTCCGATTATTCCAACTTGTGAACATTTTGCAGGCAGCGAAAAGCTGATCGGCAAAGCGCTCGAACTGCAAGATAAATTAGGGCCGGTATTCGACATCACCTGTGATTGCGAGGACGGCGCGCAAGCCGGGCAGGAGCAGGCGCATGCCGAAATGATTGTGCGCATGTTAAACAGCCCCGCCAACAAATACAAAATGGCGGGTGCGCGGATTCATGATTTTTCGCATCCGCACTGGAAAGCCGACATCGATATTTTGGTTGCAGGCGCAGGCAAACTATTGCGCTACATTACGATCCCAAAATGCACCAAGTTTGAAGAAGCTGAAGCGATGATCGCGCATATTCATGTGGTCGGACTAAAAGCGAACATTGGCCGCGAAGTTCCCGTACATATTCTGGTCGAAACCCACGGCGCGTTGCGCGACATCCAGCGCATTGCGCAATTACCGAATATCGAGGTGCTTGATTTTGGCTTGATGGATTTTGTATCCGGCCATCACGGCGCGATTCCCGCTTCCGCCATGCGCTCGCCGGGTCAGTTTGAGCACAAATTGCTGGTGCGTGCAAAAGCTGAAGTTGTCGCGGCTGCACTCGCAAACGGGATCGTGCCTTGCCACAATGTCTGCCTCGATTTGAAAAACGCCGAGGTGGTGTTGGCTGACGCCAGCCGCGCCCGCAATGAGTTCGGATTTTTGCGCATGTGGTCTATCTACCCCGCGCAAATTCCCGCGATTGTGCAGGCTATGCAGCCAGACTTGTCCGAGGTTGACGATGCCGCCAACATTCTGCTTGCCGCGCAAGCCGTAGACTGGGGCCCGACTCAGTACAAGGGCGAACTGCATGACCGAGCCACGTATCGCTATTTTTGGGAATTATTGCAAAAGGCGAAGGTGACGCAAGTTAAAATATCGGATGGCGCAATCAAGGCGTTTTTTGCATAATTTATATTTCAAACACCGCTACGGGCGTGCTTTTTGAGCTTATATCGCTCCAGAACCGGCGTGCGTCCTAGTGTTTCAATAATCATCGAGTTTAACGGCAATCGGAAATTTACATGATCGAATCCCCTGGCAAAAAATTCCGCCAAGCAGTCGCAGATGAATCCCCACTCCAGGTCGTCGGTGCAATAAACGCTTATGCGGCCCGCATGGCCGAGCGCACTGGCTATAAAGCGCTGTATTTATCCGGCGGCGGCGTCGCCGCCAATTCACTGGGCATGCCTGATTTGGGGATCAGCACGATGGAAGATGTATTGATCGATGCACGGCGTATTACGGACGTGACGAACATTCCGCTTATGGTCGATATCGACACCGGCTGGGGCGGCGCATTTAACATCGCGCGCACGATTCGCAGCTTCATTAAAGCCGGAGTGGCTGCCGTCCACATGGAAGATCAGGTGGGTACTAAACGCTGCGGCCATCGGCCCGGCAAAGAGGTCGTCACCACCGCAGAAATGGTGGATCGCATCAAAGCCGCCGTGGATGCCAAGACCGATGCGGGCTTTGTGCTGATGGCACGTACTGATGCGCTGGCCGCCGAGGGTTTGAATGCCGCAATTGATCGCGCCTGCGCTTATGTCGAGGCTGGTGCCGATATGATTTTTCCAGAAGCGGTGACCACGCTCGAGATGTACAAACAATTTCGTGCGGCCGTGAAAGTACCCATTTTGGCAAACCTCACTGAGTTCGGCTCTACCCCGTTTTTTACGGTCGATGAGCTACGTGGCGCTAATGTTGATATCGCACTTTATTGCTGTGGCGCCTATCGAGCAATGAATGCCGCTGCACTTAATTTCTTTCAGACTCTTAGAGCTGAAGGCACGCAAAAGAATGTTGTGCCAACAATGCAAACCCGGGCAGACCTCTACGATTATCTGGGCTATCACGCTTACGAGGCAAAGTTAGATGCCTTGTTCGCTAGTAGCAAGGAGAAGAAATGATTACAGGCTTGGATCATATTCAAATTTCAATTCCGGCGGGACACGTGCCGGATGCACTCGCTTTTTATGTTGACGTGCTGGGTTGTAAGCGCATCCCCAAGCCCGCCGAACTTTCGCAATCCGGCGCATGGCTTGCCGTTGCGGGACTGAATATTCATCTCGGCGAACGGGTAAATTTCAACACCGATGGCGATGCGCATCCTGCGTTTTGTGTGACCGATTTGAATTCATTGCTTGCAAAAATTGAAACGGCGCAATGCCGCATTCGACATGACGACGGTCCCACTGGCTACCTCCGCGCATCCGCATGGGACCCATTTGGAAATCGCCTGGAATTTATGCAGCGATTGATTTAACCAGGCCAGAATCAAACACCACGCCAAACGCCAAACTTGATGCACCTCTTGTGACAAGCTGCTCCAGGAACCCCGCCAGTGCTAGTGTTCTGAGGCATTGCAGTGCAATTATTTTTTTGAACCGAAGGAGAATTTTGTGAGCGAAGCTATTGTCCCAGCAGCACCCAAAGCCAAAAAATCTGTCGCACTGTCTGGCGTTACCGCAGGCAATACAGCGCTCTGCACGGTAGGACTCACCGGTAATGATCTGCACTACCGTGGCTACGATATTCTGGATGTGGCCGACGCTTGCGAGTTCGAAGAAATTGCCTATTTGCTGGTACACGAAAAGCTGCCCAACCTGACAGAATTGGCAGCGTACAAAACAAAACTGAAATCGATGCGCGGCATTCCGTTTGCCGTACGAGATGTATTGGAATCACTTCCTGCCTCGGCGCACCCGATGGATGTATTGCGCACTGGCTGCTCGGCGCTTGGCTGCACGCTACCAGAAAAGGATAATCACAATATTCAAGGTGCACGCGATATTGCTGACCGGATGATGGCGTCGTTTGGCTCGATGTTGCTGTATTGGTATCACTTTGCCGTGAACGGTAAACGTATTGATGTTGAAACCGATGATGATTCTATCGGCGGCCATTTTCTGCATTTGCTGCACGGTGTTGCACCGTCAGACGAATGGGTGCGGGCGATGCACACCTCCCTCGTGCTGTACGCAGAACATGAATTTAATGCGTCAACATTCGCCGCGCGCGTCATTGCGGGCACTGGCTCCGATATGTATTCGGCCATTACCGGCGCGATCGGCGCCTTGCGCGGCCCCAAACACGGCGGTGCGAACGAGGCCGCGTTTGAAATTCAATCGCGTTACAACGATGCCGATGAAGCTGAAGCCGATATCGTCAAGCGCGTCGCCGAAAAGCAAGTGGTGATCGGTTTTGGCCACCCGGTTTACACGCTCTCTGATCCGCGCAATGTGGTAATTAAAAAAGTGGCAAATAGATTATCGACGCAGGCGCACAACATGAAATTGTTTTCAATTGCCGACCGACTCGAAACCGTGATGCAGCGCGAGAAAAAAATGTTCCCTAATCTGGATTGGTTTAGCGCAGTCAGCTATCACATGATGGGCGTGCCCACCGCCATGTTTACCCCGCTGTTTATTATCAGCCGCACCTCCGGCTGGGCAGCGCACGTAATCGAGCAGCGTATCGATGGCAAAATAATTCGCCCGAGCGCCAACTACATGGGGCCCGATAATTTGACATTTGTGCCGTTAAAGGATCGTAAATAAGAGACTTACGGCCCTGAGAGTTGAGCAAACCTGTTTTTTTGTTTCGCTATGTTAATTTCTTAAATCCCGCGTTTTTCCCTATTTTTTTTGTGACTCAGACACTGGCTTTGAACAAGCCGCATGCTCACATTTCAGCAACAAAGGTGTAGGATTCGCCTTCTGGCATTTGACGCTGAAATTTTGGACAAGTGGCTTCATCAAAAGGGCGCTTGAAGGAATATGGATCTGCAAGAGGTGTATTCGAAAACAGCAGAAGGCGCACAAGAAATTGCCACGCGAAATCTGCATCTGGATGCGATGACGCGGCGCCTGTTGATTATTGTGGACGGCGAACGCAGCGCAGGTGAGCTGATGCAGTTTTTCAAGCCGGGGCAAGACATCTCGGTTTTGTTTGAAACCTTGACGCAGCTGGATTTAATCACGCGTACCGGTGGGCCACTGGAGGCACTGCTCCCCGATCCCACAACATGGTCTGCGCTTGCACCAAAGCCAACCCTAACGCCAAATGGCAAATTATTTCAAACTACCGGTCCAACCACCACTACCATCATCAGCGAATTACTTTCTGACGAACTAGAAGCAGTTCCTTTAGCAGGTGCGGCCACTATTGCAACTGCGGCGAACTCGAAAGCCAATGATGCAGAATCAAAACCAGCTCACTCCGCTCGTTTTATTCAAGCGCAGACATTCATGAACACTACTGCTCAAAAAGTGCTCGGCCTGAAGGGTACTTTTTTCATTTCAAAAATTGCGCGCGCAAATAATGAAGATGAATTGGCTGGACTATTGAATCAGTTTCAGTCGGAACTATTTGAAGGTATCAAAGACCGCAATGCGGCCAAGCAATATCGCGAGCGGGCGGAAAATATTTTAAAAACAGGAATTTGATTTAAGTCACAAGACGTAAATCCCGCAAAACTTTCAGCAAATTTATTTCATTTTATTTCACTGCAAAGAGACTATTCACCATGTCAGCCCATATTTCTAACGTCCGCCCAAAACCCGATAAAGTTCTCGTCGATATCGTCGATTACGCCACCAAATACACCATCAAATCCAAAGAGGCTTACGAAACGGCGCGCTATTGCTTGATGGACACACTGGGCTGCGGATTTGAGGCGTTGGAATATCCCGCATGTACAAAATTGCTGGGCCCGGTGGTGCAAGGCACAGTCGTGCCTAACGGCGCAAAGGTACCCGGCACACAATTTCAGATGGACCCGATTCAAGCCGCGTTTAACATCGGCACCATGATCCGCTGGCTCGATTTCAATGACACTTGGCTGGCCGCAGAATGGGGTCATCCTTCGGATAATTTAGGCGGCATTTTGGCGACCGCGGATTGGCTTTCACGCACCGCGGTGGCGGCAGGCAAAAAACCGCTTACCGTCCAAGATGTACTGACCGGCATGATTAAAGCGCACGAAATTCAGGGTTGTATCGCGCTGGAAAATTCGTTCAATAAAGTAGGCTTGGATCACGTTGTTCTCGTGAAAGTGGCATCCACGGCGGTGGTTGCTCAAATGATGGGTTTAACGCGCGATGAAATTTTGAACGCGGTGTCACTCGCTTGGGTGGATGGACAATCGCTGCGCACCTATCGCCATTCGCCCAACACCGGCTCGCGCAAATCGTGGGCGGCAGGTGATGCAACCTCGCGCGCTGTGCGTTTGGCGCTCATCGCCAAAACTGGCGAAATGGGCTATCCGGGCGTGTTGTCGGCGAAAACCTGGGGTTTTTACGATGTACTGTTTAAAGGCAATGCATTCAAGTTTCAGCGTCCCTACGGCTCGTATGTGATGGAGCAAGTGCTGTTTAAAATTTCGTTCCCCGCAGAATTCCATTCGCAGACCGCAGTGGAGGCCGCGATGACGATAAACGCCGAATTGAAAAAATTGGGCAAGACTGACAAAGACATCAAAAAAATCACCATCCGCACTCACGAGGCCTGCATTCGTATTATCGATAAAAAAGGCCCACTCAATAACGAAGCGGATCGTGATCATTGCGTGCAATATATGGTGGCTGTGCCAATTATTTTTGGCCGCTTGACTGCAAGCGATTATGAAGATGCGATTGCCAACGACCCGCGTATTGATGTGCTGCGGGATAAGATTGTCTGCGTCGAGGACGTCAACTACACCAAGGATTATCACGATCCGAAAAAGCGCTCAATCGCCAATGCCTTGACCGTGGAATTTACCGACGGCAAGAAAATAAAGGAAATTGTCGTTGAATATCCGATTGGCCATAAACGCCGTCGCAAAGAAGGCATGCCGGTATTGGTCGCTAAATTCAAAACCAACCTAGCGCGCCAATTCCCGCCCAAACAAGCGGCGGCAATTCTGGCGCTGTGTTCGGATGCGAAAAAACTATCCACCACACCGGTCAACGAATTTGTCGATATGATGGTGATCTAAATTTTCTCAGGCAGACAATATGAAAACTGAAATGACCGCCAGAATCGTAGTTGCCGCCATGCTGGTTGCAGGTTCCGCCAGCCATGCACTAGCCCAAAGTTTCCCGAAAATACAGGCGGGAATGTGGGAAAGCACCGTGGTCAGCGATGGTGCGAACTCGAAAAAAGACGGCAACGAGCCCCTCACGTCGACCATGTGCATAAATGATGCGGTCATGGAACAAATGATGAAACTGGGTCAAGGCATGTCACAAAAAATGTGTTCTAAAAACACCACACAAGTGTCGGGCAACAAAATGACCGGTTCAGTGGAATGCAAAATGGGAAATTCGACCATCAGTTCAACGTCGACGACCACCTTTAATAGCGACACCAGCTATCGCACCGAGTCGAAATCGGTTTATAACCCACCGTTGTACGGCATGAAGGAAAGCGTGACCGTCAGCAGTGCAAAGTACGTCGGTCCGTGCAAAGCAGGCATGAAGCCAGGTGATATCAACACCATGGGTATCACCATGAATATATTGGATATGAACAAGGCGATGGGCGCGCAAAAATAGCGGCTTGCTCGAAGCCACAACCAAATACCCTGCGACGGAAAAACGGCACTTTTAGTGCCGTTTTTGTTTTTAAAACATGTTTCAACACAGTTCCACCGCAGATTAAATATGCTCATATTAAGCATACTTTATAAATATGCTTTATTTACCATGTTTTTTTGGTATATTTTGTTATTCAGTTTCAAAGAGGATCGATCATGGAAGCAACTGTTGCCGAACGCGGCCAAATCACCCTGCCGAAAGAAGCGCGCGATGCGCTGGGGTTGACCAAGGGCACCAAGTTAATTGTGCAGGTCGAGCGCGGTCATATCATCCTTCGCAAAGATATGTCGTCTGCCATCGCCAAGCTACGCGGCATTTACAAGCTGCCAGCAGGTACAACAACTGACGACATCATGCGCGAACTTCGCGGGCGCGCGCCTGG
>JAYVYF010000513.1:0-7002 GCA_043784585.1 Burkholderiales bacterium | reverse complement strand
TGTGCGATGCCTTCCGACACATTCTTTTTTACCTTTTTGCGTACGCGTGTTGCAGCTGTGGGTTTAACCATGCTTATTCCTTCACTCTAAACTTGTTTTCGTTCGCTTATTTAGCGAGACGAATGGCCTTGCGCGGGCCTTTGCGCGTACGTGCGTTAGTGCGAGTGCGTTGACCACGGCAAGGCAAACCCTTGCGATGACGTGTACCGCGGTAACACCCCAAATCCATCAAACGTTTGATGCTCATGGAAATTTCTCGGCGAAGATCACCTTCTACCGTAAATTTGCCAACCTGCTCACGCAGCTTGTCCATATCGCTATCGGTCAGATCTTTGATCTTAGAAGCGCGGTTGATTCCCGCAGCGTCACAAATCTTCTTTGCAGTAGTACGACCAACACCATAAATCGCAGTTAATGCGATTTCAGTGTGCTGATGATTCGGGATATTTACGCCAGAGATACGGGCCATAATGTACTTTCCAATTAACCTTGACGTTGCTTATGACGTGGCTCTTTACAGATCACACGTAACACGCCCTTGCGTCGCACTAACTTACAGTTGCGACAGATTTTTTTAACCGATGCCTGAACTCGCATTTTTTGCCCTTTAGTGTTTCTCAGAATGCCGCAAATACGTACTTAAATTATTTAACCACCACAAATACAAATCTGCATACAGCAACAAACATGAGCGCACTACCGACCGTTACTTTGCACGGAAAGTAATTCTTGCCTTGGTCAAATCGTACGGCGTCAACTCGACTGTGACTTTATCGCCAGGCAGTATGCGGATGTAGTGCATGCGCATTTTCCCCGAGATATGACCCAGCACAATGTGTCCGTTTTCCAGCTTTACTCTAAACATGGCATTAGGCAAGGTTTCGACAATCTCGCCCTGCATTTGAATCGTTTCTTCCTTCGCCATGCGCTCTTCTTTTCTCCTAAACCTGTCAGCTAATCACAACGATTAGCGAGCAGGGAAACCTGAGCCGCCTTTGAAGTTTGCTTTCTTCAGAAGACTTTCATACTGATGAGACATCATGTAGGCCTGCAATTGCGCCATAAAATCCATCGTTGTCACCACAATAATCAACAGCGACGTACCACCAAAATAAAATGGAACGTTGTATTTCATGTGCAAGAGCTCTGGCAACAAACAAACCAGCGTAATATAACCTGCACCTACTAGCGTCAAACGCATCAAAATTTTGTCAATGTAACGCGCCGTCTGCTCACCAGGACGAATACCCGGCACAAACGCGCCGCTCTTTTTCAAATTCTCCGCCGTCTCTTTTGAATTAAAAACGAGCGCCGTATAAAAGAAGCAGAAGAAAATAATTGCAGCCGCGTACAGAACAGAATAGAGCGGTTGACCGGGCGCTAATGCGGCACCAACGTCCTTCAACCACACCATTTTTTCATTGGAACCAAACCAACCCGCAATGGTAGCCGGGAACAAAATAATCGAAGAAGCAAAAATCGGTGGGATCACGCCAGCCATATTCAGTTTCAACGGCAAGTGCGAAGATTGGCCCCCGTACAACTTATTTCCTACTTGACGCTTGGCATAGTTAACCAGGATCTTTCGCTGACCCCGCTCAACAAACACCACAAACATCGTGACTGCCACCACCATTACCGCAATTAGCAGCACTACCGGGATAGACATCGCACCAGTGCGCGCCAATTCCAACGTGCTACCAATAGCAGCCGGTAGGCCCGCGACAATGCCCGAAAAAATAATCAGCGAGATGCCGTTGCCAACGCCACGCTCGGTAATCTGCTCACCAAGCCACATCAAAAATAGTGTACCCGTAACCAATGTGACGACGGTTACAAAACGAAACATCATACCGGGCTCTACAACCAAACCTTGCTGAGATTCCAACGCAATCGAAATACCGATAGCCTGGAACAACGCCAATGCAACCGTACCATAACGGGTGTACTGCGTGATTCTGCGACGACCCGATTCGCCCTCTTTTTTCAACGCTTCGAGCTGGGGCGACACGACTGTCAATAACTGCATGATGATCGATGCAGAGATGTACGGCATTATTCCTAGCGCAAATACCGAGAACCGCGACAACGCGCCACCTGAGAACATATTGAACATGTTCAGGATGCCACCTTGGGTTTCGAACAACTTGCTCAACTGAACAGGATCAATTCCCGGCACAGGGATGTGCGTGCCTATACGGAACACGATGAGCGCTAGCACTAGAAACACCAAACGGCGTTTCAGGTCGCTCATTTTGCCAACCGCTGCTAGAGGATTTGATGCCAACTCAGTTTCCTAATTATTTCTTGGGCAATTTACGAGGACGTACAACTTTCACAATTTCTTCCACTGTTCCACCTGCGGCTTCAATTGCTGCCTTGGCACCTTTAGTAGTTGCAATGCCAGACAATTTCACTTTCTTTTCAATCACACCAGATAAAACAACTTTTGCGGCAATTGCCTGTGTTGGAACGATACCTGCCTGCTTCAACATCATCAGGTCGACCACATCACCCGGCATTTTTGCTATCTCGGACAAACGCACTTCTGCGGTGTCATTGCGGGTCAGCGATATAAAGCCACGCTTCGGAAGACGACGCTGCAAAGGCATCTGACCTCCTTCGAAACCAACCTTATGAAAACCACCCGAACGCGACTTTTGACCTTTATGGCCACGGCCTGCCGTCTTGCCCAGACCGGAACCAATACCGCGACCTACGCGACGGCGGTTCTTTTTGGCGCCTTCTGAAGGCTTGAGATTGTTTAATTCCATAATTCTTCTACCCTATGATTCGCAGTTAGATGCTAACGAGCGCTAACGAGCTTTAAATCAGGCCTCAACGCGGAGTAAATAACTCACACGATTGATCATGCCGCGATTAGATGGTGTGTCTATTACACTGACGGTGTGGCGCTGTCTTTTCAAGCCCAAACCGCGAACACATGCTTTATGTGCTTCCAGACGGCCGATGGTGCTTTTAAGCAACGTTACCGTGATTGTCTTTTCGTTCGCCATTTTCTTGATCCTTAGCCGAGAATTTCTTCAACGGTCTTGCCGCGCTTTGCCGCAATTTCCGAAGGACGGCTGATTTTTGACAAACCATCCAGCGTTGCACGAACAACGTTGTATGGATTGGTCGAGCCGTGACATTTAGCTGAAACGTTAGTAATACCCATTACTTCAAACACGGCGCGCATTGCGCCACCCGCCTTGATACCGTTACCTTCCGCAGACGGTTGCATGAACACTTTTGTACCACCATGTTTACCGATCACGGTGTGATGCAAGGTGCCATTTTTCAGTGGAATTTTGACCAACTTGCGGCGCGCTTGTTCCATTGCTTTTTGGACAGCAACCGGCACTTCTTTTGATTTGCCCTTGCCCATGCCGATGGAACCATCGCCGTCACCCACCACGGTGAGCGCTGCAAATGCCAGGATGCGGCCACCTTTTACAACCTTGGTGACGCGATTCACCGCGATCATCTTTTCGCGGAGGCCGTCGCCCTTGTCTTCTTGATTATTGCGGTCCATCTTTGCCATGATCTGATCCCTGATTAGAACGTGAGGCCGGCTTCACGAGCTGCATCGGCCAAAGCCTTGACGCGACCGTGATACGCGAAGCCTGCGCGGTCAAATGCAACCGTGGTAACACCAGCAGCCATGGCGCGCTCAGCAATACGCTTGCCTACCGCAACCGCTGCGTCTTTAGTGCCGCCGTTTTTCAACTGCGCACGAACTTCTTTTTCAACCGTTGAAGCGGCAGCCAAAACTTTTGAACCTGACGCATCGATAATCTGCGCATAAATATGCGAGTTGGTGCGGAGCACCGTCAGACGCGTTGCCTTGAGGCGAGCGATCGTTGCGCGAGTTTTAGCGGCACGACGAGTACGGGTAACTTTTTTATCAATCATGATAGCCTCGCTTACTTCTTCTTCGTTTCTTTGAGGACGATAACTTCGTCAGAATAACGCACGCCCTTGCCTTTATATGGCTCCGGGGGACGGTAGCCACGCACGATGGCGGCCACTTGGCCAACTTTCTGCTTGTCGGTACCGGTCAACAAAATTTCGGTGGCGGTTGGGGTGGTACATTTCACGCCTTCAGGCATGTTGTGCACAACCGGGTGCGAGAAGCCAAGTGTCAAATTCAGCTTGTCACCCTGCGCTTGCGCCTTATAACCCACACCAACCAATAGCAATTTACGTTCAAATCCTTTATCAACACCCTGAACCATATTCGCGATCAAGGCACGCATGGTGCCTGACATTGCATTAGCTTCCTGGCTGTCGTTTGCCGCGCCCAAGGTAATGACCGCACCTTCCTGCTTGAAGGTGACATGATTAGATGTGGCTTGCGTCAAGGTGCCCAACGGACCTTTAACGGTGATATTTTCTGCACCGAAAGTAATTTCCACTTTTGCGGGAACAGTAATAGGGGCTTTACCAATGCGTGACATAGATATCCCTTATACGACGATGCACAGCACTTCGCCACCGATACCGGTCGCGCGCGCCTTGCGATCTGTCATGACACCTTTTGAGGTAGATACAATTGCTACACCCAAGCCATTCATAACAGGTTTAATTTCTTCGCGACCACGGTACACACGAAGACCTGGGCGTGAAATACGCTCAATCTTCTCGATAACCGGTTTGCCCGCATAATATTTAAGGCTGACATTCAATTCCGGCTTGCCCTCAATACTGCGGACAGCGAAATCTTCGATATAGCCTTCGTCTTTTAACACTTTGGCGATTGCGGTCTTCACTTTGGAAGATGGCATCGTCACATCGACTTTTTCCGATTGCTGCGCATTACGAATGCGAGTCAACATATCGGCGATCGGATCACTCATGCTCATATTATTTTCTCCGTCGCTTTCCGTCTACCAGCTTGCTTTAACGAGACCTGGCACTTCACCACGCATCGCAATTTCACGCAATTTCATGCGGCCCAAACCAAATTTACTAAACACACCGCGCGGGCGACCTGTGATCGCACAGCGGTTGCGCAAGCGCGAAGGGCTCGAATTACGCGGCAGCGCTTGCAACTTCAAGCGAGCCTGATAACGATCCTCTTCAGAGATCGATTGGTCATTGATAATCGTTACCAGCGCAGCGCGTTTTGAGGCGAATTGCTTCACCATCTTTTCGCGCTTTTCCTGGCGGTTAATAACTGAGAGCTTGGCCATGCACTTAACCTCGGAAAGGAAACTTGAACGCGGACAAAAGCGCTTTGGCTTCTGCATCCGTTTTCGCGGTGGTCGTAATCGAAATATTCATGCCGCGAATCGCATCGATCTTGTCGTATTCGATTTCCGGGAAAATAATTTGCTCTTTAATACCCATGTTGTAGTTACCACGGCCGTCAAATGATCGCGCCGAAATACCACGAAAATCACGGACACGCGGCAGAGAGACAGTCACCAAACGATCCAAAAATTCGTACATGCGCATTGAACGCAAGGTGACCATGCAACCGATCGGATAATCGTCGCGAATCTTGAAGCCTGCAATCGACTTCTTCGACTTGGTCACGACCGGCTTTTGACCTGCAATCTTCTGCATGTCGCCGACGGCATGATCCATGATCTTCTTGTCAGCCACCGCTTCGCCTACGCCCATATTCAACGTGATTTTTGAAATGCGTGGCACTTCCATTACCGATTTATAGCCGAAGTCTTTCATCAACTTGGGCACTACGGTTTCTTTATAAAATGAATGCAGACGAGCCATCGTTCACCCCTTATGCATCAACAGCTTCACCACTGGAAGCGAATACGCGAACTTTGCGCGCATCATCCAGGGTTTTGAAGCTTACTCGGTCAGCCTTACCGGTGGCCGGGTTGAAAATTGCTATGTTAGACATGTGAATAGGCATTTCTTTTTCGACGATACCGCCAGTTGAGCCCTTCATCGGGTTCGGCTTGGTATGCTTCTTCACGCGATTGATACCCTCAACCAACAGACGGCTTTCTTCGGACGCCGCTTTTAACACGGTACCGCGCTTGCCCTTGTCTTTGCCGGTGATGACGACCACTTGGTCGCCCTTACGAATTTTATTCATGGATGAGCCTCTTACAATACTTCTGGAGCCAGCGACACGATTTTCATGAAGCGCTCATTACGCAACTCACGGGTGACTGGTCCAAAGATGCGAGTGCCAATGGGCTCTAGCTTCGCGTTCAACAGCACAGCGGCGTTGCCGTCGAACTTAATAAGCGAACCGTCACTGCGGCGCACACCCTTGGCAGTACGTACCACCACGGCATTATAAACTTCACCTTTTTTGACACGACCACGCGGTTGGGCAGACTTTATGCTGACCTTGATGACGTCACCAATACCTGCATAGCGGCGTTTTGAGCCCCCAAGCACCTTGATACACATCACTGACCGTGCGCCCGTGTTATCGGCGACGTCGAGAATAGATTGCATCTGAATCATTTTTTATCTCTCCAACTTACCCGCCGAAAAATCAGCAGCCAGTTTTGGACCCGCAATCGCCAGTTCTGTCCCTTAGGACCTAACTGGCAGGTTAGAAAACAACTTTTGCCCCTGCGCTTAAACTACCGGCTTCGGCCGACGCGTGGAGCTATGTGTAGTGCGTATGTAGCTATTTCACCAATACAAACAACACATTTCAACAGACTCTCAGCCGACGAAGCCACGGCTGGAGCAGCAAAGTCCGCAATTATAGTACTAATGGCTGGGGTCATGCAAGCGCTTTCTTCGATTTTGTGACGGTGCCTGACGATGACGCCAGTTGCAGCAATCCTCAAGCTGATGTCGAGAATTGGCGGTTGCCGTTGAGCGCTATTTTTTATGGTTTATCCCCTAATCAATATTGAGAGAGAAACTTATGCAACTTAAGCTTTCAATCTACAGTGCCGAATTGCAACCTATCGCCACCGCGACAACAATCCGCGTTCGTATCGGAAAAGCATTGGCCACCGATGGTCCGTTTGCGGCAACAAAGGAACAGCTTGGCAGTTATTA
>JAYVYF010000512.1:0-9106 GCA_043784585.1 Burkholderiales bacterium | reverse complement strand
GCGCGAAAGTGCCACCGCAGGCGTCGAGCAGAACAGGCCCAGGTTGACCCCCGACACCGCGAATTTACTCGAATCTGCCGCCACCGCAAGATCGCATTGAGCGACCAATTGGCAACCTGCCGCCGTGGCCATGCCTTGTATTTCTGCAATCACCGGCAACGGTAGTTTGGCGATTTTCAACATCATGGCCGAGCAACGCTGAAACAGGTGTGCGGCAAAGTTTGACTCAGTCGCGCTTTGCATTTCTTTCAGATCATGCCCTGCGCAAAAGGCAAGGCCATTTGCCGCAATCACCACCACCCGTACCGTGGGATCGTGCGCAATCTCATCAAGGGCCGCGTCCAGCGCCTCGAGCAGCGCCGACGACAAGGCGTTGTATTGTTTGGGCCGATTCAGAATGAGGCGCGCAATGCCTTCGCGTTTTTCCACAATCAGTGGATCGTCGTCGGTTGCAGTGCTTCTATTGGCTTGATGATCGATCTGCATGTCGGATTTTCTGAGTGAAAAACGTTTTAGTAGAGGTGAATAGTTTTTTGCATGACCAAAAGTGGAATTTACATGTGGGGCTTGAAGTTGATCGCTACCCACTTTAAGCAAATTCATTAATCTCAACTACATTGTATTAAGTGTAAGTGTACGGCCCGATCGACAAAAATTCTCTGTTGCAACAGACAAAGGGTCTGATCAGGATTGCAAGAGCGAATGAAATCAACGCTATAAAAAGATCTATAAAGGTGATGAGAGTCATGACAAGTACAATCAAAGTTCGAGCGGTTTTAGCCCGGCGTCTGTTTTTATGGACAATGGCAGCGCTTTATCTGGTGTCTACGTTCGCGTTTGCCGCACCTGATGTGCTAATTCGTGCGCAGCGCGATCTCGCAGCGGGCAATGCGCAGCGGGCGTATATGCTGTTGATTGCAGAGCAGGATAAGCTCAGTGGCGACGTAGAGTTTGATTACTTGCTCGGCGTCGCGGCACTCGATAGTGGTCGGGTCGATGAAGCGATCATTGCTTTCGAACGCGTGCTGACCAAGCGTCCAAAAAATGCGGGGGCACAGCTTGATTTGGGCCGCGCGTATTTCACTGCAGGCTCATTTGATTTGGCCGAGGCAACATTTCTGGTGCTGCGTCGCAGCAATCCACCACCGAATGCAATTCTAGCCATCAATCGATATCTGGAAGCAATCAATGCAAGAAAGAAAAAATCCACACGCTCCATCAATGTATGGGGCGAAACTTCGTTCGGATACGACACCAACTTGACGGGCGTACCAAACGACTTTAGTGCCGCCGTGGCGTCATCGTTTAATTTGATCGGTATTAATCCCACCGGCAATTCAATCAAACGCAAGGCACCTTATATCGGTGCCGCCATCGGCGCAGATATCGAACAGCCTATGAATCGGAATTGGAGCGCGCTGCTGACTGGCGAATTGCGTGGACGCGCCTATCGCAAAGAATCTGATTTCAATTCGTTGTTTGGTGAGCTCCGTGGGGGTGCCGGCTGGATCGGTGGCGATCATCAATTGCGGTTACTGTTAGGGTGCAGCCGATTTAATCAGGAAGCGCAAGCGCCGGGAGAGCCGAAGCCCACCAATGATCGTCGCAGTTTGTCGGTGAGTGCGGATTATCGGCTGACCCTTGCACAAAATCAGCAAATCAATTTTGGCGTAACAGGTGCGCAAACGCGGTTCCCTAAAAATGAAATTGAAGATATTAATTCAGTCGTTATTTCCAGCGGATGGACCAAAACGTTCGATGGCCCGATTGCACCGATTGTGCAGTTGAGCGGATTTTTTGGCAACGATAAGGCCATGCGAAAGCTAGCTGATGATGCAGCCGATAAATCCAAACGCATCGGCGGACTTCGTGCTTTTGTGCAGTATAGCTTCACTGAAAAATTGGCTTTGTTCAACAGCACCGGCTACACCTTACGCAACGACCAAAGCAGCTTCGCCCGCGCAACCGAGATTGAATTTGGCCGCGACAAATTATTCGATACCACGTTGGGTGTGAATTGGCGCTTCAAACCGAGTTGCAATATGCGCTTGCAATGGTTCTTCTCAAAAAACGCTTCCAACATTGCGATTTACGATTACACCCGCAGCGAAATTTCATCGAACATTCGCTGCAATTTCGAATAGCCGCTATTTATTAATTTTGGGGAGCCGACATGAGGATGCAAAATAGATTAAAGCCATTTCTGAATAACATGCGCGTGATTTTATTAGCTGCGTTTATCGTTATCGGTGCGTTATCGTCGGCTTCTATAATGGCCGCGAGTGGGCAATTCACTTATGTGATGGGTGAAGTATTTTTGGACTCGCAAGGTCGGCGCACGCAAGCGGCGCGCGGAACGGAGGTCAATCCAGGGGACGTGGTGGTCACGGGTGCCAACGGCATGGCGCAGTTGGCAATGATCGATCAGGCCAAACTATCGTTGCGCGTAAATTCACAGCTACGGATCGAGCGTTATCAACGCTCGGCAGGCGAAAGTGAGGGTTCGATTCTGGCGCTCCTGCGCGGCACCTTGCGTACATTCACAGGATTACTGAGTGTTCGCAATCGCGATCAATATCAAATGAGGACGCGCGTTGCTACCGTCGGTATTCGCGGCTCGGGCAACATCATGACCCATAGTGATGAAAATGTGCCCACCACCATTAATCACACCATCGAAGGCAGTCACTCGGTTAATAATATTGACGGCAATTTTGCACCGATAATCACCAGCCCGAACGACACGGTTCGCGTGCAACTCGGAAAAGCCCCGGAACTGATTGCCACGCCGCGTGAGCTGTTGGCAGCGGTAACAGATCTGGAAGACGGCGATGAAAACACGTTGACTGCGACCAATCAGCCGCCGCTTTTCCCGCGCGTCAACATTGTCGGTGGCAACGGTTTAGGTTACTCATTTTTTGATGGCAAGATCGGTGCGGCGGTGGAGTCGTTGCCGCTTCAGGACGTCGGAATCGCCGTTGGCGGCGCGAGTTTTAGTAATCAGGCAACGTCCGATGCGTTCACGCTTGATGGCCGCAATCTACGCGGCTATCAAGCCTATGCGGGCGAGCAAAGTGGCGCGGTGGTGACGCTTAACGGGGGCACGATTGCCGATGCTGGCAGCGTTACCCTCAGCGCGGGCAACATCATCACCTGGGGCCGTTGGAGTAGCGCGGATGGCGTAACGATTACTGGCCAGGAGCTGCGCGCGCCGGGTAGCGTGCACTGGATTTATGCGAACGCGGGATTCCCCACTTATTTGTCGGATGTATTGACGGGTACCGCATCGTATCAGCGCGTTGGTGCCACCACACCGACCAATCAGTTGGGCACATTGGGCGCGCTGGTGATCTCGATTTTGGATGTAAATTTTACCGCTCGCACGTTGAACGCGACCATCGGGGTGACCATCCCCGCAGCGGCGAGTAACGCGGGCGGTAACTGGACTTTGCGTGCCACCAATCTAGCGTTTGCATCTAATTCATTTTCGGCTACCTCAGGTTCCGGTTTGGTCGTTACAAATGGCAATGGCCAAAGTTCGGCGACGAATTCGAATCTCTCTGGCTCGCTTGACGGCAGTTTTGTTGGCAGTCGATTAAATGGTGCAATTCTCAGCTACGGTGTTAACGACCGCACAGCTGCCACGCCTGCGAACGGCAACGTGAATGTAATCAACGGTGTGATTGCGTTTCAAGGCCCAGCGCAAAATACCGCTACACAGTATCGCGATGGTTTGATTTCAGATCCCACTGGGTCGCTCTCGAATGCCAGTTTCATCCAATCTTTTGCCACCACCAATCGCCCCAGCGAAGTGACTACCGATGCGCAGGGTCGCGTGATTGCATTTGCCGGGCCAGTACTAAGCGGCAATAGTTTGCTCGGTCATCAGCCGTATGCGCTTGGCACAGCGACAATTTCTGATGCAGGTTTTGATGTGACAACCGGACTCACCTGGGGTCGCTGGTCGGGCGGTAACGCGATGGTCAGCGGACAAAACGTCGCACTCAGTAACGCCAGTCTGCACACTATTTTTTCGACGAACCAATCGGTGCCGGTGACATTGCCGTTGACGGGTACCGCCGTGTATGACGTCGTTGGATCAACGAAACCCACAGACTCGCGCAGTAATGTCGGCAACCTCAACAGTGCGACACTGAATGTGAATTTCTCCGCGCGCACAGTCGATGCAGGTGTCAACGTCACGGTGGCAAATCAAACCTGGAATGCGTCAGCAAGCAATGTGCCGATTTATCGCAATCAATATTTTTCCGCCTATGCGGGCGGTGGTGTGCCAAGGTTGCCGCGGCCAGCGGAGCTGCTGATTAGCTGTACACCTAACTGTACGCCGACCAATGCCAGCGGCAGTCTTGATGGTTTCTTCACCGGGCGAAGCGGGCAAGGCGCGGGTGTGCTTTACAACATCAGCAACATCGCGGGCGCAATTGCGTTTCGGCGGCGGTAGTGAAATTGAAAGTCACCGGTAGGCGGGCACTGTGAGCTAAAAATTCCGGGTAAGGCTCGCCAGTGCTAGAGTTTTGTTATTTTTAAATTGTACGGTGTGAATATGGCGTGCAAATTAACGCCGCAAAATCGGGAGTACTAAATCATGTCGAATAATAATTTGCCAGCAAGTATATTTGCGTTTGTGTGTGGTCGCAGCCGACGCGGGCTTTTGCTGCTACTGCGCGGAGCAGCCATGATCGCCATGACGCTAGCCGCAACGCAAACGCATGCCCAATTTGCTGGCGCAACGCTTTCTCCCGCGGCGAATTTTGTGCCGGCCAATGTAGTTGTTGGGGGCAACGCGGTTCTCACTATTAATATCACTTACTTTGCAGCGTCTTCGGTTGTCGCCAATCTCAGAACCAATGCGCCATTACCATTGGTTAATTTCGCGTTTGTCGGCCTGCTACCGATTAGCAACTCGTGTCCCGCCGCCATTAACTTAAGCGTGCCTAATCAAATTACGATGACGGCGTTACCGACACCGACTATTGCACCGAGCGGCAGTTGCACGATTAAGCTCAATGTAGTGGCGACGGGGCCGTCGGGGAGTACGGGCACATTCAGCATTCCCAGCAATTCGCTGTCGGTGATTGACACGAGTTCTGGTGTCGCCATTAGCGGTCCCTTGCAAACCTTGACTGTATCCGCGGGCATCATTGCGCCACCACCGTCGATGACGGTGACCATTTTACCCGCCTCGGTGTTTATTAACACGCCCGCGGTGTTGACTTACACATTAACTAACCCGGATACGAATGCTGCCGCCATTGCCAGTGGCACCGTCAATTTGCCTGGCGTCACCGTGATTGGTGCGCCCACTAACACCTGCGGCACGGTTTTGAGCGCGGTTACGGGTGGCTATACGTTTATCGCGGGCTTTATTCCAGCCAGTGGCAGCTGCGCCATTACGTTTAACGTGCAGAGCGCGATTGCGGGTGTGTTTGCATTTAATGTCGCGCCCGGTGATTTAGGATCCGGCACCGGTAACATCAACAGCAGTGCGAGCACACTGGCCGTCACCGTTCCCGTCCCCGCGATCACGTTGCTGGGTGCGCCAGTGACGTTCGCACCGCAGACCATCGCCACTACCAGCCCCGCGCAGACGGTGACGCTCACCAATAGCGGCACGGCGAACTTGATATTGACTGTGCCGACCTCGACCGGGCCGTTTGCTTTTACCACCACCTGCCCATTTCTAACGCCGACTGTAGTTCCCGGCGGCACCTGCACATTCACCATTACCTTCACGCCCGCGGTGGTTGGCGCCGCGATTGGTACGATTGATTTTGCCAGCAGCGCGCCGTCGAGCCCAACCGCGATTGCGCTGTCGGGTACAGGGAGACCCGTGGCCGTGCCAGGTGTCGCGATTACACCCTTGCCACCCACGCCGCTTACGTTCGCCCTACAAACTGTGGCTACTATGAGCGCGTCGCAAAATATTCTGCTCACCAATACGGGTTCTGCTGCGCTACAGATTTCAGCGATTAATGTCATTCCTGTCAACGCTGTGTTTACTCGTGTGTTACCGCCGCCGGGCCCGGCGGATTGTTTGGCGACACTGCTACCTGACGCGCAATGCGCGATCGCGATGGTGTTTAAGCCCGTGGTGGCGGGCGCAGCGGCGGGCAATGTTCAAATCATTACGAATGCCACGCCCACCACTTATAACGTGCCACTCAACGGCACGGGTGCTGCGGCTGCTGTCGGGCTGCTCGCGGTGAACAATGCGATTAATTTTGGCGATCAGGTTATTGGTACCCAGAGCAGTTTGCAGACGGTCTTTATCAGCAACGTCGGCAATGCTTTTGTGTTCGTGAATGGGATCGGCCTAGCCGGGCCGAATGCGGCTGACTTTCAGTCGTCGGGCATTTGTGGAGGCCTAGTGCCGGGGGCCACATGCACGGTGAGCGTTAGTTTCAATCCTTCAACCATCGGGCCCAAGACCGCGCAACTTTCAATTGGCTCAAATGCACAGAACGCGGCGACCGTCAATTCCGTTGCGCTTTCCGGAAACGGTGTGCCGTTGCCGAGATCGCTGGCGGTATTGAGCGCGACGGCGGTTGGATTTGGCAACACTATTTTTGGTGGTGCTGCTGCGCCGCAAACAATCTTATTGACCAACAACGGTACCCTGCCGCTAGTGATTCAAAGCGCCACCACGTCGGCTGAATATACCCAAACCAATAACTGCCCCGCTAGTTTGAATCCGCAAACAAGCTGCACCATTTCATTGAGTTTTACGCCCTTCGGACTAGGACCGCGTGTTGGCGATTTCGTGTTGAATTCGAATACCGCAGACAGCCCCAATCGTGTGCTGTTGGGCGGAAACGGCTGTCGTTGGTTCAAGCCGCCAGGCGCAAGATTGTTTGCGAATATCTGCCAAAATTAGCGGGCACCATCCTACCCAGCTCGCTAAGCTAGCTCTTTATGTAGGTTGTTATTTCTGGTGGTTAATTCAGCCCGCCATTTTCGGTCGCGCGTCCGCTTTCAACGCGAACGGATCGCGAGGATTCGTCATGTGCTCCAGATCCTCCAGCCGCATTTTTACGGTCGCCATAATCTTTGCATGGGTGATGATGTAAAAACGATTTTCGCGGATGGCGTTGAAGGTGGCTTCAGCAATATCGGCTGCCGTCATTTTTCCAGAACTGACCGCCTTTTGCGTCATGCTCTGGGCGACCTTCATGGACTCTGTCGGCTCGGCCGCATTTTTCAAATCTTCGGGCCGCGAGCGATGAGACTGACTGATGCCCGTGGGCACAAACGCGGGGCACAGCACCGAGCAGCCAATCTTGGCGTGGACGGAATTCAGGTCGTGGAACAGCGTTTCCGATAGTGCCACCACAGCGTGTTTGGAGACATTGTAGGCGCCCATCAATTGCGGCGACAACAGCCCGGCCATGGATGCGGTGTTGACAATATAACCTTCGTAATCGGGTTCGCGCTGTGCTTGCGCCAGCATCAAGGGTGTGAACACACGCACGCCGTGAATAACGCCCCATACATTCACGCCGAGCACCCATTCCCAGTCTTTGACGGTATTTTCCCAGATCAAGCCGCCTGAACCGACGCCGGCGTTGTTAAACACCAGGTTCACGCCGCCAAATGACGCCATCGCCAGTGCGGCCAGTGCCTCCACATCTTCAGCTTTACTGACATCGCAGCGCATGCCGACCACCTCGGCACCGGTTGCTTTTAATTCGGCGATGGCCTGATCGAGGCCTTTTTGAAACACATCCGCCAGCACCAGTTTCATTCCCAGCGCGGCACCTGTGTTGGCAAATTCACGTCCGAACCCACTGGCGGCCCCTGTAATAACAGCCACTTTATCTTTGAAGTTTTTCACCGTATTTACCCATCATAAAATTTTAAACACTAATAGCGGAACCGGTTAGCAGCCAAAAATACTTTAAAAACCCGGCCGATGCGGGGGTCTTATTGCGGCATTCCGGAAGCAATGACATTAAACCCGCAATCCACATAGGTAATCTCGCCCGTGACCGCACTGGCCAGATCGCTCATCATAAATGCGGCGACATTGCCCACCTCTTCCTGGGTCACATTGCGCCGCAACGGCGCTTGTTCTTCAAAAAATGCCAGCATTTTGCCAAATCCACCAATACCCGCCGCAGCCAGCGTCTTGATGGGGCCGGCAGAAATCGCGTTGGCGCGAATGCCTTTGGGCCCGAGGCTGGCAGCAAGATATCGGGTGACGGCTTCCAGGCTCGCCTTGGCCGCACCCATGGTGTTGTAGTTGGGCACTACACGCTCGGCACCCAGATACGACAGCGTCAGAATCGCCGCTTTTCGACCGGTCATCATGGGCAACGCGGCCTTCGCCATCGCCGCGAAGCTGTAGCTGGAAATGTCATGGGCGATGCGGAAATTTTCGCGCGTCATGCCGTCTAAAAAATCGCCGGTGATGGCCGCGCGCGGCGCGAATGCAATCGCGTGAACGAATCCATCGAGGTGATCCCAGTGCTTGGCCAGCGCCACGAATAGATTGGCGATATCTTCGTCCTTGCTGACATCACACGGAATGATAATGTCGCTGCCAAATTCGGGCGCATATTTTTCGGTGCGCTCACGCACGGCTTCCCCCGCGTAAGCGAAGGCGAGTTCAGCACCCTCGCGTTTCATCGCAGTGGCAACGCCGTAAGCAATGGATCGATGCGAAATCATGCCGGTCAACAGTATTTTTTTTCCGCTCAAAAATCCCACAGTGGTTATTCCTTTTTTATAATCAACAGCAAGTTTAGCCGATTCATCAACGGCCTCAAATTTTTGCGCATCAACCAAAAATGGCCGGGCCAGGATTCGCAGCAACCAACCGTCGCGATGTCATTTTATGCTGGCTTTGCCAGCCCTCAGCACCAGCCGCTGCCCCTTCCCCCTAGCCGAAGTAAACTCAAAAATGTCAAAGACGTTACATGAAGAATACATGCGGTATAGTTAGCGCGCTTTCGGGGCGGAACGATGGTCAAAAAGCAAGAATTTACGCTGCGCTGCACCATTTTTAAGTCGCGCAAAACGTGAACTTTTTACAGGATCCAGCAATGCATCGCGCTCATAGATTTGCCCCATTCAAACCGTCGCTCGG
>JAYVYF010000511.1:0-3621 GCA_043784585.1 Burkholderiales bacterium | reverse complement strand
ATCGTTTATAAATCTGGAGGTAGCACGAATGGATAGCATCGAAGCACGCGTTAGAAAAATTGTGGCTGAACAATTGGGTGTTGCCGAGGCAGACATCAAGAACGAATCTTCTTTTGTCGAAGACTTGGGGGCTGATTCCCTTGATAACGTTGAGCTCGTGATGGCGCTTGAAGAAGAGTTCGAGACGGAGATTCCCGACGAAGCCGCTGAAAAAATTACCAACGTTCAGCAAGCCATTGATTACATCAATTCGAACAAAAAGTAAATCTGGAAACAGGGGTGCATATGAACAATCTGTGCCCTTTTTCGCTTTGGATCACTATTATTTTTTGCACGTTTTCAATTGATGAGTCATGAGTAAACGACGCGTTGTAATCACAGGTCTCGGCATCCTTTCACCGGTTGGCAATTCGCTGACGCAAGCCTGGGACAACATTGTGAATGGCCGAAGCGGTATCGGACCGATTACCAAATTTGATGCATCGTCCTTGCCTTCCCGATTCGCGGGTGAGTTAAAAAACTTTAGCCCCGCGGACTGGATGTCGGCCAAAGAAGTCCGACGTATGGACTCTTTCATTCATTATGGTATCGCCGCGACCAAAATGGCGATTGACGACGCAGGTCTCATTGTTACCGAAGAAAACGCCGAGCGAATTGGCGTCAATGTCGGCTCCGGTATAGGCGGCTTGCCCATGATTGAAGATACGGTGCGCGAAATAGTGGCGAAAGGCCCACGGCGCATTTCGCCATTCTTCGTGCCAGGCTCGATCGTAAATATGGTCGCAGGAATGATTTCGATTATTTATGGTCTCAAGGGGCCTAACGTATCGATGGTTTCTGCCTGCACGACCGCCGCTCACTGTATCGGCGATGCGGCGAGATTTATTGAATATGGAGATGCCGATGTCATGATCGCTGGCGGGGCTGAAGCCACCGTGAGCATGGCTGGAATAGGTGGCTTTTGCGCTTGCAAAGCGCTGTCAGAACGCAATGATTCACCGGAAACAGCAAGCCGCCCGTTTGATCGTGACCGTGATGGTTTTGTGCTGGGTGAGGGCGCAGGAATATTGGTCTTGGAGTCCCTCGAACACGCACAAGCACGCGGCGCTCGCATTTACGCTGAGTTGAGCGGCATGGGTATGAGCGCGGATGCCAGTCACATCACAGCACCCGATATGGACGGCCCACGCCGCGGTATGTTGGCGGCTCTTAAAAACGCCAAGGTCAATGCGTCAGATGTGCAGTACGTCAACGCGCACGGCACCTCAACTCCGCTTGGCGATAAAAACGAAACTGCGGCCATGAAAGCAGCGTTTGGCGACCATGCACGCTCGCTGGTAGTGAACTCCACCAAATCAATGACGGGTCATTTGCTGGGCGCGGCGGGTGGTATTGAGGCAGTATTTACAACGCTGGCGATCAAAAACCAAATCTCTCCGCCAACGATTAATATTTTTAATCAGGATCCCGAGTGTGATCTGGACTACTGCGCGAATGTGGCCCGCGATATGAAGATTGATGTCGCGCTGTCAAATTCATTCGGCTTCGGCGGCACCAACGGCACGCTTGTGTTCAAGCGCTTTATCTAGCAGCCAGTCGGACTTAAGAGGAATTGGCCGCAAAATGATCTGGACGCTACATACCTCTCCGAGTTCACGCGCCCAGGGAATAAGCATCGGCTTGAAACCCGTGAAAATCTATCCTCGTCCAGTTTACTGTTTGACCAATGGAAATTTCTGTGGGACGCACCGATTCTTTACGTCCGACAGGCTGCTAGCAGATACGGGTGTTCGCGCACGGCACATTTTTCGCCACCGCTAGTCTTGGGTGATGAAACGCGTTTTCATGCTATTGCTGTTGCTTGTGTTTGCATCAATCGGTGTGATCGTGGCGTGGCTTTATTATTTTGCGCACCACAATTTGCCGTTGCCTGCGGTGTCGGCAAAAGCTGGTCTGACCGATTCAGCATTTGATTTTACGGTCAAGCCCGGCGCTTCGCTTAAAGCGCTTTCAAAACAGCTAACCGAGCAGAGCCTGCTCCCCGAGCCACAATCGTTTTGGCTGCTAGGCCGACTTACTAACCAGGCCACGGGTATCCAGGCCGGAAGTTACCGATTGGATACTGCCGTTACGCCGCTTGAATTACTGCAAAAGCTGAATGACGGTGATGTCATTCCCGTTTCTGTAACATTCATCGAAGGATCAACGTTTGCCGACATGCGCGCGCGTCTGGAAAAAACCGATGGTGTAAAAGTTATGCTCAAAGGCTTGTCGAATACGGAAGTACTCAAACGGATTGGCGCCACCGAATCCTATCCAGAAGGATTATTTTTTCCGGACACTTATCGGTTTGCGACCGGATCGACTGATGTTGAGCTGCTCAAGACGAGCTATCTGGCAATGAAGAAAAAGCTGGATGAAGCCTGGGCGATGCGCGACAAAGGCCTGCCCTATAAAACGCCATACGATGCGCTGAAGATGGCGTCAATCATCGAGAAAGAAACCGGTAAAGCTGAAGAGCGGCCGCTGATAGGCGCGGTTTTTATTAACCGTTTGCGTATTCCAATGCGCTTGCAAACCGACCCCACCGTGATTTACGGGCTGGGTGAAAGCTATGACGGCAACATTCGCAAGCGCGATTTGACCACCGATACGCCTTATAACACCTACACTCGCGACGGACTGCCGCCGACGCCCATCGCAATGCCAGGATGGGGTTCGCTAATGGCCGCAGTCAAGCCTGCGGCCTCGCAAAAACTTTACTTTGTGGGCAAAGGGGATGGCACGCATTATTTTTCAGCCTCACTGGATGAACATAATCGTGCGGTCGCCAAATATCAGCTGGGCCGATAATGCGCGGTAAATTCATTACGCTTGAAGGTATCGATGGCGCCGGAAAATCCTCGCATCTGTCGTTTATTGCAGATCAAATTAGCGTCCGAAAATTTGAAGTAATCACCACCCGTGAGCCCGGCGGCACCCCGATTGGCGAGGCGCTTCGTGAAATTGTCCTGAATGAGCCTATGCACGCTGAAACTGAGGCGCTACTGGTGTTTGCCTCGCGGCGCGAGCACTTGGTCAAGGTGATAGAGCCCGCACTCACGCGGGGCGCATGGGTGATTTGCGATCGTTTTACCGATTCAACGTATGCATATCAATGCGGGGGTCGCGGAATGCCTGAAAGTCGCGCCGCTATTTTGGAAGATTGGGTGCATCGACATCTGCAACCCGATATCACTTTCCTGTTCGATACGCCTCTCGCCATCGCTCGCGAGCGGTTGGATAAAGGCACAACAGAACCGGATAAATTTGAGCGTGAAAAAAATGAATTCTTTGGTCGCGTCAAAGCGACCTATTTAAAGCGTGCCGCTGAATTTCCGGCGAGAATCAAAGTCATCGACTCGGCTGGTTCAATGGCTGAAATTCGCTCAACACTGACGAACTTGTTAGCAACGCTTGATCCTGATGATCGGCCATGATTGATCTCCTGCCTTGGCATCGTGCCCCGCTGGATGAGATTCTTTTGCGCCGAGCCAGCCTCCCGCATGCGCTGCTGATCCACGGCAAGCAGGGTATTGGCAAAGTGGAATTTGCACACGTGATTGCGCAATCGCTGTTGTG
>JAYVYF010000510.1:0-6863 GCA_043784585.1 Burkholderiales bacterium | reverse complement strand
CCCGGCCTGTGCCAGCAACACTGCAAAAACGAGCAGCAAAACGTATCCGATACCCCGCTTGATCTGGCGCCGCTCACCTTTGCCTCGTCGCGCACGGTTGAGTGGCTGCAACCACCATTGTCAACGTTGCTGGCGCCCGCAACACACGCTACAACACCCTCGCTGCATCACGCCACGTCGCCGCCGTCGTCCATTCAACACTGCTGTTTCCGCATTTGATTTTCCGCTTTCGTTAATCGCCTGACTCATTTGAGTCCGGCTTTTTGTGTTGCGTGCTATTTTTATTGCGCGCTATTTCTATCGAATAACTGTTTGTGTGGAGGCGCTATGCGTTTTGCTTTTTTTGTTTTCTTGACGGGTGCAATTTCGATGGCAAATTCATTGCCATCGTGGTCGGCGGCATCGCTCTCGCTGGCCGAGGCGCAACGTCTTGCCGCCAGCGATGCGCCCCCACTAAATGCCCAGTCCGCGGCGCTACGCGCAGTGCAACAATCTGCCATCAGTGCCGACCAGCAAGCCGATCCGAAACTCATCATCGGCGTGGATAACCTGCCTGCGGATGGATCAGACCGGTTCAGTTTTACGCGCGACTTCATGACCATGCGCAAAATCGGGTTTATGCAGGAATTCACCCGCAGCGAAAAATTGAAACTGCGCGGCGAACGCGCCGAGTCAGAGGTGCGCAAAGAAGCGGCAGTGTTATCGCTGGTTGAAGTGAATCTTAATCGCGATGTGGCGCTCGCCTGGATCGATCGCTATTTTGCTGAACGCCAGCTCGATCTTCTCAAGGAAATGGCGCGAGAAAGTGAATTGCAGGTCACCGCCGCCACGGCCACACTCGCGGGCGGACGCGGCCAGGTCAGCGATCCGCTTGCCGCGCGAATAGCTGCAGCGCTGGTGGTGGATCGCACAATTGACAGCGAGCGCGCCAATGCTCGTGCGGTGGCCAATCTGGGGCGATGGATTGGTGCGGCCGCCAGACAACCGCTGGATGCACCACCCGCGTTTGACCAGCTTGCAAAACATCACACCGATTTAATCGGAAATATCGATTCGCATCCACATTTGGCGATGTACGCGCCGCTGCTGGCGATGGCGGATAGCGAGATTCGGCTGGCAAATGCCGCCAAGCATCCCGACTGGAGTTTAGAAGTGGCCTACGCGCAACGCGGCCCGGCTTTTTCAAACATGCTGTCGATAGGGGTGCGAATTGATTTGCCCATTTTCCAGAGCAAACGGCAGGATCCTGCCATCGCTGCAAAAGTCGCACTCAGCGCCCAAATTCGCGCTCAGGCCGAAGATGCCAGACGCGCCCATATTGCCGAAATCGAATCAATGCTGGCCGACTGGGATGCCGCTAGCTCGAGGCTTATCCGCTATCGCGCCGACCTACTGCCGCTGGCTAAATTACGCACCGAGGTGACACTCGCGGCCTATCGAGGCGGCAAAAGTGATTTGGCCATTGTGCTTGAAGCACGCCGGAGCGAGATCGATACCCGCATCGCTTACCTTGCCGCGCAAAGCGAGCAGGCGCGCGCATGGGCCAATCTTAACTTCCTGGAATCTGCAAAAAAGGACACCCCATGAAATCAAAAATTTTAATCATCGGCGGCGCAATCGTGTTGCTCGCCGCAGGAATAGGCGGCGGCTATTGGTTTGCGATGCATCGGATGATGGCCGAGCCTAACGCGAACGCAAGCGCAAATGCCGCGGGCGCAAACGCAAGCACTTCAGGCGATAAAAAGCCACTGTACTACTACGACCCGATGTACCCGCAGCAAAAATTCGACAAGCCCGGCAAATCGCCGTTCATGGACATGATGCTGGTGCCGGTCTATGGCGACGACGGCGCGGATACGGGCTCAGTCAAGATCAGCTCGCGGATTGTGCAGAATTTAGGCATTCGCACCGCGACCATCACGCGCGGAACGCTAGATAAAAAAATCGAGGTGACCGGCTCGATCGCTTTCGATGAGCGCGCGGTGGCTGTGGTGCAGGCGCGCGTGAATGGTTATATTGAAAAGCTGTTTGTACGCGCCCCGCTTGATGCGGTGGTGAAAGGCCAGGCGTTAGCCGAAATCTTGGCACCTGATTGGGTCGCCGCACAGGAAGAATATTTAGCGCTGCGCAAAAACGCGCCCGCCAATGATGGCCTGCGCCAGGCGGCGCGGCAACGTTTGATTCTGCTCGGCATGACCGAGCCTACCGTGGCGGGCATTGAGGCGGATGGTCGGGTGCGGCCGCGCATCACTTTGCTGGCCCCTGTTTCGGGCGTGGTGAGCGAACTTGGCGCGCGCGAGGGCATGGCGGTGGCACCGGGTGCGATGTTGTTTCGTATCAACGGGCTATCCGCGGTGTGGATCAATGCCGATGTGCCTGAAACCCAGGCAGCAGGGCTGAAACCGGGCAACCCGATTGAAGCCAGCGTGCCTGCGTATCCTGGCAAAATATTCAAAGGGCGCGTGCAGGCGCTGCTGCCTGACGTGAACGCAATAACACGCACGCTCAAAGCCCGCATAGAAGTCGCCAACCCGCAACAGCAACTAACCCCCGGCATGTTTGCCACCGTCACCGTCAGCCCAACCCTATCCGCCACGCAAAAAGTGCTGCTGGTGCCGACCGAGGCCGTGATCCAAACTGGCAGGCGAAGCGTCGTGATCCTGGCGGATCAAGGCGCAGATGGCACGCAACAGTTTGCACCAACTGATGTAGAGATCGGTGCAGAAACCAATGGCATGACCGAGATAAAACGCGGGCTGGTAACGGATATTCGCGAAGGAATGAAAGTTGTATTGTCGGGACAATTCCTGATTGACTCCGAGGCGAGCTTGAAGAGTACCACTATGCAGATGAGCGATGTTCCTGCGATCGCTGCCACGTCCAGTCCGGCCAACGAAATGCAAAAAACTGAAACCCATCCGGGCGAAGGCAAGGTGGAAAGGATCGATGAGGATGGCGTGACGATCTCGCACGGCCCGATCCCGACGCTGCAAATGGGCGCGATGACGATGACGTTTAAAGCGCCGAAATCGGGCGTGCCAGCAGATGTTAGGCAGGGTGGCATGGTGAAATTCAAATTGATGATAACGCCGAAAGGCGAAATGATGCTCGACAGTATTGAACCAAAGTCCGCATCTAAATCGAACCCGATTGCAGAGCCAAAAATAGCGCCAAAAAATGAGATGAAAAAATGATTGAGGCGCTGATTCGCTGGTCGATATACAACCGCTTTCTGGTACTGTTAGCGACGGTCGCTATTGCCGCATGGGGCGTGTGGTCAGTCAGTAAAACACCGCTGGATGCGCTGCCTGATTTGTCCGATGTGCAGGTCATCATCCGCACCACGTTCCCCGGTCAGGCACCACAGATTGTCGAAAACCAGATCACCTATCCGCTCACCACCACGATGCTTTCGGTACCGGGGGTGAAGGCGGTGCGCGGGTTTTCGTTCTTCGGTGATTCGTTTGTTTACGTGCTGTTTGAAGATGGCACCGATCTGTACTGGGCGCGCTCTAGAGTGCTGGAATATTTGAATCAGGTGCAATCGCGTCTGCCGCAAAACGCAAAAACCTCGCTCGGCCCGGATGCCACCGGTGTGGGCTGGATTTATGAATATGCCCTGGTAGACCGCACCGGCAAACACGATCTCGCTGAGTTGCGAGCATTACAGGACTGGTTTCTAAAATACGAATTGAAGACACTCCCCAACGTGGCCGAAGTGGCATCCATCGGGGGGATGGTGAAGCAATATCAAATCGTGCTCGACCCTGATCGGCTGCGCGCCTACAACATCCCTCACTCGAAAATTATTGCCGCCGTCAAAAACGCCAATCAGGAAACCGGCGGCTCGGTATTGGAACTGGGCGAAGCCGAATACATGGTTCGAGCGGGCGGCTATCTAAAAACGCTTGATGATTTTCGAACCATCCCGATTGTCACCTCCGAGACCGGCGTTCCCGTATTGTTGCGGGATGTGGCGCGCATTCAAACCGGTCCTGAAATGCGGCGCGGCATTGCTGAACTCAATGGCGAAGGCGAGGTGGCGGGCGGCGTGATCATCATGCGTTCGGGCAAAAATGCGCTGGAAACCATTGACGCTGTCAAAGCAAAATTAGCCGAACTTAAAGCGGGATTACCGGCGGGGGTCGAAATCATCCCGACTTATGACCGCGGTGATTTAATCCAGCGCGCGGTGGACAATCTTCGCGGCAAATTAATCGAGGAATTCATCGTCGTGGCGCTCGTGTGCTTCATATTTTTGTTTCATCTGCGGTCCGCTTTGGTCGCGATTATCTCGCTGCCCCTCGGAATATTGATGGCCTTTATTGTGATGCGCTATCAGGGCGTGAACGCCAACATCATGTCGCTGGGCGGGATCGCCATTGCCATTGGCGCAATGGTCGATGCGGCGGTGGTGATGATTGAAAACGCGCATAAACATATCGAGGTGTGGCATCACCAGAATCCAAACCGTAAGCTTGGTGGCGACGATCAATGGCGGGTAATTGCGGAAGCCGCAGCCGAGGTTGGCCCCGCGCTGTTCTTTAGTCTGCTGATTATCACGCTATCGTTCATTCCCGTGTTCACGCTGGAAGCGCAAGAAGGACGGCTGTTTGCGCCTTTGGCGTTCACAAAAAGTTACGCGATGGCGGCAGCAGCAGGGCTTTCGGTCACGCTGATTCCGGTGCTGATGGGCTATCTGATTCGCGGCACCATCCCAGACGAAAATAAAAATCCGCTAAACCGGATTCTGATCAAAATATATCGGCCCATGCTCGATTTCGTCTTGCGCTGGCCGAAGGCAACGCTGGCAAGTGCTGTGATCATTCTTGCCAGCGCGATTTTTCCGTTCACGCAGATCGGCGGCGAATTTATGCCGCCGCTGGATGAAGGCGATTTGCTTTACATGCCGTCCGCATTGCCAGGATTATCAAGCGGAAAAGCCGCCGAAATTCTCCAGCAAACCAACAAGCTCATCAAGCAGGTGCCCGAGGTTGCGCGCGTATTTGGCAAGGTTGGACGCGCCGAAACAGCGACCGATCCCGCTCCGCTGGAAATGGTCGAAACCACGATTCAGTTCAAGCCGCGAAGCGAATGGCGGGCCGGCATGACACCTGAAAAATTGGTGGAAGAACTGGATCGCACCGTGAAACTACCGGGGCTGTCAAATCTGTGGATTCCGCCGATCCGAAACCGCATTGATATGCTCGCGACCGGCATCAAAAGCCCGGTGGGCGTAAAGGTTGCCGGCACCAATCTGGCCGAGATCGATCGTATTGCGGGCGAAGTTGAACGCGCCGTGAAAGACGTGCCCGGCGTGACCTCAGCCCTCGCCGAGCGTCTCACGGGCGGGCGCTATATCGACATCAATATCAATCGTGTTGCGGCGGCGCGTTACGGCATGAATGTATCGGATGTGCAAAGCGTGGTCTCGGCCGCGATTGGTGGCGACAATGTTGGCGAGACCGTGGAAGGATTACAGCGCTTCCCGATTAATGTTCGCTACCCGCGCGAGATTCGAGACTCGGTAGAGAATATTCGAAATCTTCCAGTGGTCACCGAGCGCGGCGCGCAGATCACGTTATCAACCGTTGCCGATATCAAAATCACCGATGGCCCGCCGATGCTGAAAAGTGAAAATGCGCGTCTGTCGGGTTGGGTTTATATCGATATTCGCGGACGTGATTTGCAATCAGTGGTGCGCGATATGCAGCAAGCGGTTGCGGCCAAGGTTAAATTGACGCCGGGCTACTCAATCGCGTGGTCAGGTCAATTTGAATATCTGGAGCGTGCCAATGCAAAGCTGAAAATCGTGGTGCCATTCACGCTCATGATTATTTTTGTGCTGCTGTATCTGACCTTCAAACGCATTGATGAAGCGGTGTTGATTATGGCCACACTGCCATTCGCACTCGTCGGCGGCCTATGGCTCATGTATGCGCTGGGTTATGCCATGTCGGTGGCGAGCGCGGTGGGCTTCATCGCGCTATCCGGGGTAGCAGCGGAATTCGGCGTGATTATGCTGCTGTACTTGAAACAGGCGTGGGAGAAGAAGCTTGCGGCGGCAAAGCTTGCGCAAGGAGATCACATCCACGATAAAGATAATGGCGGCAATAGCGCCGGCACGCCCACGGTGCAAGAATTACTGGATGCCATTCGCGAAGGTGCGGTCCTGCGCGTGCGGCCCAAGGCAATGACGGTTGCAGTGATTCTGGCGGGACTGATCCCGATTATGTGGAGCAGCGGCACTGGCTCTGAAGTGATGCAACGCATCGCCGCTCCCATGGTGGGCGGCATGATTACTGCCCCGTTGCTATCGATGTTCGTGGTGCCGGTGGCGTTTTTATTGTTGAGAAAGAAACGACTCTCGCCCGCCTCCCGCAAAAATATGTAGTGACGCTGTAAAACGATTATAAAACTCAAGCGCTGGAGCGGCATTCAAGCATTTTTTCATTAGAAACGCCCGCCGATATTAGGCTTTATGATTTTTCTATATGAGAATCGAGCCTAACATTTAGCCTAAAAGCGCAACGCACATTCACCGATCGGGAAAAAGCAAAAAACCATTGTCGCCTCAATTTAACGGCTCAAACCGTTAGCACAATCGGCTCTAGCGCATCGCCCTGCGCCATGATGCGACCAATGGCGACGGTCTTTTCGTAGCCGAGGGCGCGTAGCTCAGCAATGCATGCATCGACCTTGTCTGCGGGCACGCTGGCTAATAAGCCGCCGGCGGTTTGCGGATCGAAGATCAGCGGGTAGCGTGGGTGTTTGACCATCGCTTCCTGATTGCGTAGCGCGCGTCGCAAACGCACGTTAGCGCCTTGCAGCGAGCTGACGATACCCGCTGCCACACATTCCTC
>JAYVYF010000509.1:0-2825 GCA_043784585.1 Burkholderiales bacterium | reverse complement strand
GGCCACACCTCTATTCGGCCTCACGCTTACGCTGCTCGCCTATGTGCTGGCTGATATGGCGTATCAGCGGACGAATCGCCATCCGCTCGCCAATCCGGTGCTGATCGCCGTCGCGACCATTATTGCCGTGTTGGTATTGACACATACCGACTACAAAACCTATTTTCAGGGTGCGCAATTTGTTCACTTTCTGCTCGGTACGGCAACCGTAGCACTTGCGATTCCGCTTGCCCGGTTATGGAACGAGCTTCGCGCGCGCGCGATTCCCTTGCTGGTGGCGGTATTGGCAGGCGGCGCGAGCTCGGTACTGGTGGCGGTCGGAGTGGCCAAATTACTGTCTGCTTCGCCGACAATTGTGATGTCACTATTGCCCAAATCGGTCACCGCGCCGATCGCCATGGGCATCGCAGAACAAATCGGTGGCTCGCCCACGCTGGCAGTGGTATTTGCAATCAGCACCGGCATCATCGGCGCATTGATTGCAACACCCCTGCTCGATTTATTAGGCGTTCGCAATTGGGCGGCGCGCGGTTTCGCCGTCGGCGTCGCCGCACACGGCATCGGCACAGCCCGCGCTTATTCAGTGCATCCCCGCGCGGGCGCATACGCGAGCCTGGGCATGGGGCTACACGCCCTGCTGGGGGCGATTGCGCTGCCGTGGTTGGCGAAACTGATTATTTAGCCTGCAGCCGAAACACTATAGCCAGAGGGGCATTTGACGCATAAATCCCTCAATTGCCCCGCCTGTATTAGCATTTAACTTTATGACGCTTCAGATTTTAAGCGGTTTGCGAGCAAGATTTGATATAATCACGCTCGCGATATTTATTCGTAAAATCCCTCCGCGCTGCAAATACATTCACCCTCCCACTCTCTTTCCGTAGGAATCCCCATGACTAAAATAAAAGTTAAAAACCCCGTCGTCGAAATGGATGGCGATGAGATGACGCGCATCATCTGGCAGATGATTCGTGAAAAATTGATTCTGCCGTACCTCGATATCGATCTGAAATACTACGATTTGGGGATGGAGCATCGCGATGCAACTGACGATAAAGTCACGGTCGATTCCGCCATGGCAACCAAGCAATATGGCGTTGCCGTGAAGTGCGCGACGATCACGCCTGACGAAGCGCGTGTGAAAGAATTTGGCCTCAAGCAGATGTGGAAATCGCCAAACGGCACCATCCGTAATATTCTTGATGGCACCATCTTTCGTGAGCCGATTATTTGCAAGAATGTGCCACGTTTGGTGGCGCATTGGGATAAGCCGGTGGTGGTCGCACGCCATGGTTTTGGCGACCAGTATCGCGCCACCGATTTTCAGTTTCCGAGCGCGGGCACATTGACCGTTAAATTCACGCCAACGGACGGTTCAGCACCGATTGAGCGCGAAGTATTCAAAGCGCCGGGCGCGGGGATTTCGTTGTCAATGTATAACCTGGATGAATCCATTGCGGGATTTGCGCGCGCCTGTTTTAATTACAGCTTGCAACGCAAATATCCGATGTATTTGTCGACCAAAAATACAATTTTGAAAGTCTATGATGGTCGTTTCAAAAACCTGTTTCAGGAAATTTTTGATGCTGAATTCAAGGCGAAATTTGATGCGGAAGGCATCACCTATGAACATCGTCTGATTGATGACATGGTGGCGTCAAATTTGAAATGGAGTGGCGGTTATTTGTGGGCCTGTAAAAACTATGACGGCGATGTGCAATCTGATACTGTCGCGCAGGGTTACGGCTCGCTCGGCTTGATGACGTCAGTGCTGATGTCGCCGGACGGCAAAACAGTTGAATCTGAAGCCGCACACGGCACGGTGACCCGCCATTACCGCATGCATCAGCAAGGCAAACCCACCTCAACTAACCCGATCGCGTCAATTTACGCTTGGACGCGAGGCTTGCAAGCGCGTGGCCGTATGGATAACACGCAAGATGTAGTGGACTTTGCGCTGAAGCTCGAGACGGCCTGCGTGGATGTGGTCGAGGCAGGCAAAATGACCAAAGATCTGGCGACCCTGATTAGCGCAGATCAGCCGTACCTTACGACAGAGGAGTATATGCACGCCGTTGACGCAGAGCTGAAGAAGCAGATGGCTTAATTTACCTTAGCTTAGCGTGGCGTGTTGAAATCCAGGGATTTATATTAAAAGCAAACAGCGATAAAAAAGGCTTTCGCAAGAAAGCCTTTTTTACGTTCAGGCGCAGGTTCGGCAAGCGAAACTTTTTTGATGTCACAGGTTCTCCATCAAGGATGTTAAAGACGGGCTGGAAATGGTTCGTTTTGGTAAATCAATTTATTTATTTTGTGGGTTAATCTACGAAAGGTGTGTCTATGCTAGAAATGCTCATTGCCACTGCTTTGATTGCGGCATCATTTTCAAGCGGCGCATTCGCGGCCGCCACAGTCGGCCAAGCGGCGCCTGATTTCGCGCTCACCGACGTGAATGGCAAAACCGTAAAGCTCTCAGACTTTAAAGGCAAAAACGTAGTGATGGAATGGCACAACCCGGGCTGCCCGTTTGTGCAAAAGCACTACAACAGCAACAACATGCAGATGCTGCAAAATAAATACGACGCAACCGATACGGTGTGGCTGACGGTCAATTCGACCGACGCCGGGCATCAGGATTATCTAAGCAACGACAAGCTTCGTGGATATATCGCGGACAAAAAAGCAGCGCCACACTCGTACCTGACGGACGCCGATGGCAAGGTCGGTAAAACCTATGGTGCCAAAACCACGCCGCATATGTATGTCATCAATCCCGCGGGCATGGTGGTGTACGCAGGTGCGATTGATGACAAGCCAGGCACCAA
>JAYVYF010000508.1:0-4788 GCA_043784585.1 Burkholderiales bacterium | reverse complement strand
GGGCGTGAGCCAAATCAACAAGGCCATCCACGAATAACCCGGTACCATCCTGGACCACGATGGTGGACGCGGGCGATCATGGCGGCGAGTAGGGAATTCACCGTGTTCACGGCTCCTGAGATCCTGATGGCACGGCTATCCAGCGAAAATAATCCTGCAATTCCACATATGGTTTGAATTGGTAGATGAAAAGTTAGAGTTTCGGGTGAGTGAAATACGGCGAAGTTACATTCAGTTTGCGTGGCGTTTACGCGTTTGCACCAGCATGAAGTCCATGCGAATTACGGCTCATGTTATTCTGCACAACTATTTTTAGTTGATAAAAATTAAATTTGTATCAAATTTAAGTAACATTTATCCAAACGTGATGTGAGTGCATTTCAGACTTGATCCATTTGGTTAACAAAGCCAAACTCGGTGCGAAATTTCGCCAAGCTGGCCGCGTTACTAATGACGTTGCGGGCCTTTCGAGGCGACCAATCACTTCAGCGACAAAGCGTTCGTGAGAATCGGCCAAAAAGGATGCTGGTACTTTTTGGTTGGTGTTTCGTTGGAGGAAAAGGGCGCGGCCAACTTCAGTACTGCAATACGATACGACTTTTTCAACCATGAGGCCAAATTTGGCTAATTTTCGACGGGCGTCTGTGGCTAAACATCAGCGTATGACAACGCCCTGCATAGCGTTTGCTTCTGCCCAGGAGCGCATATGTTGAAGCGTTTGGCGATGCAATCGTCGCATTACGCCATCGGCAGCGCACTAGTTACGCTTGCCAGCGTTATTTCTTTTCCCGTTCTTACCCGTCTATTGACGGTTCAGGAATACGGCACGCTGAGTCTGCTGGCATCACTGCTGCTGCTATTTACAGGGCTGGGCAAGCTCGGTATGCAACATTCTATTGTCCGCTTTCAGGCTGAGGTGCGCGCCCGGAAGCGAGATGTTGCCGAGGCAGAATATGTTGCAACGGTTCTCATGGGCCTCGCCATGACTGGTTTTTTGGGATCTGTTGCTATGGCGATTGCAAGCTTTATGTTTCCGCCGCGATGGTGGAACAATTCGCAGATTGCTGTTTTATTGCTGCCCGTTTCGGCATTCATCATGGTGCGTGCGCTGGATAGCGGCGTGAGCAATTTATTTCGCGCCCAGCAGCGTAGCGTCGCATTTAATGTTTATGCGGTAGCCAAGAAATACGTTGTTCTGGCTACGGCATTAGGCGTGATGTTTTTTTTATTTCCGCGCCTGGAAGGATTTTATATCGGAACATTTGCGGCAGAAGTCGCGACCACGCTGATTGCGGCAGCCTATCTATGGCGTGCCCACCATGCCTCAATCAGGGGATTCTCGACGCCTCTATTTAAGGCTATGCTTATTTTTGGCGTGCCCATGATTGCGTTCGAAATTTCGGGAATCGTGTTGAACTTGGGGGATCGTTATGTCATACAAGCCCTCCTGGGCAGCGATGCATTGGGCCAATATTCTGCGGCTTATAACTTGTGCGAATATTTGCAGACGATGTTAATGGCGTCACTCGTGCAGGCGATCAGCCCTATTTATCTGCGGATGTGGGAGGATGAAGGTGCCGCGGCGACTCGCGTTTTTGTGGAACGGGCATTGCGATTCTACGTGATGGCGGGCGCGGCTGTGTTGGCGGGGGTTAGCGCGGTGGGCGCAGATGCGTTGGTACTGCTGGCATCGGAAAAATATCGTGCAGGCGCGGTGGTGATTCCTTATGTTGTTGCGGGGATGCTGTTGTCGGGTGCCATTCCGATATTCGCCGCAGGAATTTATATACACAAGCAAAATCATTTGATGATTCCTTGCGTGCTGGCGTCGGCTGTTTTAAATATTGCCCTCAATATTTGGCTGGTACCCATCATGGGGCTGAGAGGTGCAGGCGTTGCTACGCTAGTAAGCTATGTCTTTGTGGCGACTTGTTGCTGGTTGCTGGGCTTAAAGCGATTTTCCATCAGCTTGCCTTGGCTTGAAATACTGAAGTTTGGTTTAATAGCTTTCGTCATGTATTGGATCGTTACCCAAGTCTCGACGGTGAATCCCGTTCTTACGTTAATATTTAAAATGGTGACGGGTACGTTGACCTACAGCCTTGCCGTTTTAGCGTGCGATGCAGAAGCACGCAAGCTCGTGAAGAAAGCATGGTTGCCGCGGCTGGGTCGCTTATAAGCATGCTAGCAACGTTCTTTTCGACGCAGCCGGAAACAACAGAATAGTGCATCTAGAGCAGACACCTCGTTACAGAAAAAGACATTAAAGATGCTGATTGGTTTGTTAAAAAAATCTGTTAAGACGGTCATTTCATCGCCGTGGGGCTGGCGCATGAGCGCACGGTTTCGGTCTCGAGCTGTCATTTCACTGATGTACCATCGAATTAATGATCAATCTACGCAATTTCCTGGAATTTCTGCACAAAAATTTCGTGAACAAATGCAATGGGTACGAAACAATTGCACGCCAATCCGATGCGAGGAAATAGTAGATGCCGCGCGTTTTGCAGGTAAGATCCGCCCACCCGTGGTCATTACTTTTGACGATGGCTATCGTGACTATCACGATGTGGCCTATCCGATACTTCGCGAATACAAAATACCCGCGGCAGTTTTTTTGACAACGAGCTTTATGGATAACGGTGGCCTGATTTGGACCGAAGCAATGCACCACGCGTTAACCATTACCAATAAAAAATCTATCACGCTAACTTTTATGGGCAACCGCACCTATTCTTTGGCGAACGCGCTTCAACGAAGCCAGTTTTTAAACGAGGCCAAGTTAGTGTTAAAGAGCATCTTGGACATCGATAGGCAAAAATCGCTGGCAGAGCTGCTTGAAGCGCTCGGTGCGCCTGATCCCGGCCAAGACTTGCCACGCCAAATGCTTTCCTGGGACGAGGTACGCGCCACGATGGATGGAACCTCCTATGGCGGTCATACGCATACTCATCCGATTTTGTCGCAGCTGAGTGCTGCGGCGTTGGAGCAGGAAATTCGGCTTTGCCGAGATCGGCTGCTGGCAGAAACCAACATAACACCAACGCTTTTTGCATACCCGAACGGGCGCAAGCAAGACTTCAACGACGCCACCAAGGCAGCGCTTAAACACTGCGGATTTAATTTGTCGTTCTCAACTATTGAAGGCTTGATTGATGAACGCAGCGACCCCATGGAGCTTCGGCGTCAGCCCGCCTGCGATACCTCACTGGGTGATTTCGCGGCTATCGTGGCTGGCATCAACCGCTCGTCAAAAGTGAGTTCTCAGAAACATGGCTATTAACCTATGAATGACCGACTTACCGTGCTTATGTATCACGCGATACTCGATAATCATGGCCAGTGCGCAGGTGCTGATTTGCGCTATGCAGTCACGCGAAAAGCTTTCCGCCAACATCTTGCCGAGACCAAGCTGCTGGGTGGCAAGCCCCGAAGCGTGGCTGATATTTTGGCTTCCCCTGGATCGGGCAGCGATTCAAGCTGCGATGTGGCATTTACTTTTGATGATGGCCATGCCAGCAACGCAGACGCCGCAGCGGATTTGGCTGAGGCTGGCGGCAGCGGGGATTTTTTTATCAACTCCAGCACGGTCGGTCAACCTAACAATCTTGACTGGGCGACCCTGCGCGGCATGGCGGCTGCAGGGGCGTCGATTCAATCTCATGGCCATACCCATCGCTATTTTGATGAGATCAACGAATCTGAAATCCGCCATGAATTGGTAACGTCGAAGCACGAAATTGAAGCGCATATTGGTCTGCCGGTGACTATATTTGCGCCGCCTGGTGGGCGTCTACAGCCGGCGGTATCACGCATTGCGCGGGAGGTGGGTTATGTGGCGATTTGTTCGTCAAGCGTTGGTTTGTGGGCGCGCAACGGCGCGACGTGGAATATTCCTCGATTTGCCGTGCTTCGCGAAACCGACGACGCGCAGTTTCGTCAATGGGTCTCGAAAGACCGTCTGGCGCTCATGCACTTATCGGCACGCCAAGCTGCCCTCGACGCAGCCAAAAAAATTCTCGGCAATCGCGGCTACGAAAAATTGCGCGCCCGCCTGCTGGGTGGTGGTAAAGGTGGCGGTGGCGGTCACGACGAATCCAAGAAATCAACTGCACCGTGATTGCGGTGGGTGAAATCGCGTTTGTAGTATCACTGGCTGCCCTGTTTTACACCTTTGCCGGCTATCCCTTGTTGCTTCTCGTCTGGTCGAAGCTCAACATCCGGTCAAATTCGAGTGATAGCAACGCCGCGCCGCTGCCAGCGGTGGTCGTTGTGGTGGTGGTCTACAATGGTAGTGCATTGATTTCGAAAAAAATTGAGACTTGTTTCGGGCAAGATTACCCGGCAGATAAATTGCGCATTTTGTTTGTCTCCGACGGGTCGGATGACGATACGTGCGCTATGATCAAAGCGCTTGGAGATCCGCGCATTACGTTGTTTGCGATGCCCATTCGCCGGGGCAAAGCGGCATGTCTTAATGATGCCGTGGCCAGCGTGACTGAAGAGTTCGTGGTGTTTAACGATGTCCGGCAAGAAATGCATCCGGCTGCAATTCGTCAGTTGGTCAAGAATTTTTCAGATCCAGAGGTGGGAGCCGTAAGCGGAGAACTCGTTTTCAAGCGTGACGCGATAACAGACTTTGGTGAAAGTATGGACGCTTATTGGCGTTATGAAAAATTTCTTCGGGTATGTGAGAGCCAAATTGATTCGAGCATTGGCGTCACCGGCGCTATCTACGCGCTGCGCCGTGCGTTGTTTCAGAAAATTCCCACCGATACTATTCTTGAC
>JAYVYF010000507.1:0-2666 GCA_043784585.1 Burkholderiales bacterium | reverse complement strand
CACGCGGGCTGGGTGGGGCGCGAACTCGCGCTTAAACGCCGCAAACCATTGCAGGCGGTGTGGCGCATCCAATACTGCGTACAAGGCTAGGGTCTGCTGTGCACGGGAAGTGCCCAATGCTTCGCCTTCCCCGGAAAGTGGTTTTTTACAAGCCGTCACCAATTGGCGGGCCGCCGTTTTCTTCAAATTATCCCTTGGCAAGGTGAGCGGGCAGCTAAGTCCGCAGCCATTTTATGATTGGCTGCCACTGTTCAATATCTTGCGCCACCTGCGACGGGGCCATGTCAAAAATCGATTTGCCCTCAAACGCGGCGGTGACATAGTTTTGCGTATCACGAAGATGCGTCAACACCGGTAAATCAACCGGCAGTAAAAAGTCGTCAAGCTTCTCGGCAGCACGCGTGCGCGCATCTACCCGCATGCCGACAATCGCCACAAAAGCACGTCCTTTACGCACGCTTTTTTCATCGCTCAGCTCGCTCAAAAATGTTCGCGTGGCCGCCAAATCAAAGCTTGATGGCACGATTGGCACAATGACTTTTTCAACCCGTTTTAATAATTCGGATAGCTTGTCGCCATGCAAGCCTGCGGGTGAATCCAATATCAACCAGCCCGCCCCCGTTTTATCCTTTGCCGCGTCCAGCCTGCCAATCGGCGGCAAATGCGCAGATCGCTGAGACAGCCAATGCAACGCGGATTTTTGCCGATCCAAATCCCACAAAAAAACATCCTCACCCTGATGCGCGAGATAGCCCGCCAAATTGGTAGAGAGCGTTGTTTTACCTGCACCACCTTTGGGATTTGCGATAAGAATAGTTTTCATGGTGGCCCGAGACTGGTTGGAAAGTGCAATTGACAGCGCAATTGCAGCCTGCATTGTTCAGTACGCTACCAGATTCGGCGTGTGCTGGTAAGCACGCTTGAATACCCGGCAGATTAACGGATATTTAAACGCCACACCTGGAACGGCTTTCAAGCATAAACTGCGCCGCAAGCCCCGCCAATTAAAGTGTTTATAAATTAATTAAATCATCCCGCCATTGATCGAAATAATCTGCCCGCTTATGTACGCGGCTTTTTCAGATGTTAAAAAGCTCACCAGGTCCGCGACTTCTTCAGGCTTGCCGGCGCGTTTCATTGGCACCATCCTGTCGATGGCGGCTTTATCAAACGCCACATCTGCCATTGGTGAAACGATGATGCCAGGGGCCACCGCGTTTACAGTGATGCCACGACTGGCCAGTTCAAGCGCAAGAGATTTTGTGGCGCCGTGCAGGCCAGCCTTGGCGGCCGCGTAGTTGGTTTGACCGCGATTGCCCGTGATGGCAGACACCGAAGTGATATTGATGATGCGGCCATAGCGGGTGCGGATCATCGGCATGAGCAGCGGTTGGGTGACGTTGAAAAATCCGTTCAAGGAAACATCAATCACCGATTTCCATTGCGCCTCAATCATGCCGGGCATGACCGCGTCATCATTGGTGCCCGCATTGTTAACGATAATCTGGATCGGCGAGTGTGCCGCAATCCATGCTTCCAGCACGGCCTTGCAGGTATTGGCGTCGGTCACATCGAACGCCATCACCTCAGCACTTCCTCCCGCTTGCTGAATGGCACGCACAACACCCTCGGCCCGGGCAAGCTGGCGGTTGGCGTGAACCAGTACATGAAACCCATCGGCTCCCAACGATCTGCAAATCGCCTCACCAATCACGCCGCTGCCGCCCGTGACCAACGCATTTTTCATAAGTTTATTCCTGCATCGATCACCACCGCGGCGCGGCCTTGCGCGCATACCTGTTCACCCGCGGTGACACTGAATTCGTACAACACGCGCGTTTCTTCGCCGACCAAGCGCGTGGCTTCAATTCGTAAGGGCGCGGCTAGCTTGTGTAAGAACGCGACGGTGCAGACCACGTCGCGCACGCTGGCGAGGTAACCCATTTTAGAACGCTCGTCTTTGCTAATGAGCGCATCGGTTTCGACGACACTGGTTTCGCAGATTAATGCGCCATGCACCGCCATCGCCTGCGCCGCGTACTCAATCGCGGCTGCCGTATCCAACGCGCCCTCACGGGCTAGCGGATGATCTGGATTACGATGATTGTCCGCCTCGCAAACAATCGTCTCACTATTCCAGCTGAGCACGCGATCAAGCAAACACATGGGCCCGCTATGAGGGATGCGCACCGCAATTTCTGCTTTGCCCAGGGCGCTCGTCATAGCGACTGTATATCCAGCCTGAGGCGGGCACCGTTTACGTTTTCCAAAATCACGCTCTCATTTGATCGATTCGCCATGGCTGCCAATACGGGAAGGCTGCGCGCGGCGGGGTTGGCCGTGCGAAAATTTTCTAGTGCAGCGTGTCGCATAACCGTTTCGGAAAATTTGTTCGCAGCAATTGATACCTCGATCGAACACTTTGCTTCAGACGTTTTAGTTGATCGCAACAGCAAAGCAACTGAAAATAATCCCATCACGGCTCTAACCCCGTTTAACGGTTCGGGATAACGCAGATCATGCGCCAGTAACAACGCAGGCTGCGCGCAAACGGCAGCCTGCGCTGCCGCTTCCAACATGCCGGCCGCGAAGCTGGCATCGTGTGCGCATAGGCTAGTGGAGGGCCATTCGTTGCGGGTGGCGATGCCCCAATAACCGGCAGGCGC
>JAYVYF010000506.1:0-2041 GCA_043784585.1 Burkholderiales bacterium | reverse complement strand
CGCCATCGGTTTTGCGCGCACCAGTTTTTTGTACATGTAGGCTTGCCAGGTCAGTTCCTGCACGTCTTTGTCGCGACAAATGCTAACAAAACGCTCACGCCGCTTATCGCTGGAGTACCAAAATTTCTGCATGATGCCGAGAATCCAGAACACACGTCCATGTGCTTTCATAAAGCGCTTACGTGCCATTGCCAATGCTTTGACATTGCCCGTTTCGAGGAACTCGTGCGCCGCATCGGCTGCCAGCCTACCGCCATACATGGCGTAATAGATGCCCTCACCTGAAGCAGGTGCCACCACGCCTGCTGCATCGCCTGCCAACACTACATCGCGTCCGTTATCCCAGGATTTAAGCGGCTTCATCGGGATCGGCGCACCTTCGCGACGGATAGTTTCGGTACCGCTCAAGCCAGCGCTCTCGCGAAGCAGGCCGGTGGCGTTACGAATCGAAAACCCCTTTTGCGCCGTGCCCATGCCCACACTGACGGTATCGCCGTGAGGAAAAACCCAGCCATAGAAATCCGGCGAGACCGGACCCTGATAATACACATCGCAGCGCGTCGCATCAAACTTGCCATCACCACTTTTTGGTGCCCGCACGATCTCATGATAAGCATAAACATACGGCGCGCGATCCGCCCCTTTTACCTCTTGCAAAGCAACCGCAGAGGCTGCGCCATCGGCACCAATCACCAGACGAGTTTGCACAGTGGACGCCTGCTTTACGCCACTAGCATCGGTCGATTCGTAATGCACAGTCGCAAATTTTTTTAACACCGCATTTTTGTCCGTACTGATGTCGGCACCGGCCCGTGTAATACGACTGAAGGTGCCGGTGCGTCGAGTGGCTCCGGTTGTGGCTGCACGCTCGCGCAAGTATTCATCAAACGTGGCGCGATCCACCATTCCCACGAAGCCGCCACCAATTGGCATGTCAACTTCCTGGCCGCTTGGCGAAACCATGCGCGCGCAGGTAATTTTTGCGACAATCAGCTCGTCCGGGATCGCGAATTCATCTATGCAGGCTGGTGGAATAGCGCCACCACAGGGCTTGATTCGCCCGGCACGGTCAAGCAACATGACTTTGTGACCCTGACGCGCCAGATCCGAAGCCGCCACCGCACCTGACGGGCCGCCACCGACTACCACGACATCATAAATTTGTGATTCGTTCATTTTCAACCTCTTCCGGTGAGACTTGCCACAAGCGAGTCACTTGGTGCTGAGTCACTAAATTTTGAAACGGCCTGACCTTGCTGCGCACCCGCTTTTTGCACGCTTGCCTGCTGGGCGCCTATTAACTTTACTTGCCCAATCTGACAAGCCAGCACCGCGGCCCATAAAAACACTAGTGCCTCTAGTCCAAATACGGTGGCATAAGCCGCCACGGGAGAGCCCAACAGCAATCTGGCAATATCACTCGTAGCCGCGCCAAAAAAGCTACCCAGCCCAAATGCAATTGCCTGCGACGCACCCCACAGCCCCATGCGGACGCCCTCACGGGATTCACGTCCTGCGCTGGCCATGCTCATCATCGATGCGACTGCCGCAATTGAAAAAGCACCATTGGCCAAACCGAGTAAAAAAACGTTGGCTCTAAAAGGCCATGTTGTCCCTACTGAACCAGCTATTACCAAGCCCATCAGTGCAACACCTGAACCGATACACCCTGACACCATCCAAAATTTGAGTGATCCGAGCGCTTTGCCCCACGCCAGCGTCGCCACCGCACCAACTAAAATCATGCCCGCCAGAACACCGCCATGTTGCAGTCCAGACAGCGCGGTAGACTGGCCAACGGTGAAGTTAAATACAGAGCCCGCGAACGGCTCCATTACCAGGTCTTGAGCGTTGTAGGCAAACATAGAAACGAACACGAAGATCGTGAAATGACGAGCTTGTGGTTCGTCCCAAACTTCTTTTAGTGCGCGCTTGAATGACGGTTTTGACGCTTCGGGCGACGCATCGGTTCCTGCTTGCGGCACACGAGCCGTGCCTTCCACCCCCCATACCGCAATCAACGCAATTAAAAGCGCAACTG
>JAYVYF010000505.1:0-1638 GCA_043784585.1 Burkholderiales bacterium | reverse complement strand
GGCGTATTGCGGCAAATTCGCTCGCTGCACAAGAATTACTGGAGCGCGATGGTGGTGCGCTTGAAGGTGATGAGCGGCATGAATATCGCCGAGACGCGGGCACCGCAAGACGGGCGGATTTCGTTATCCCTGTCAGGCCGCGCGGTGGATTTTCGCGTGTCCGCACAGCCCACCACGCATGGCGAAAATATTGTGCTCAGGATTCTGGACCGGCAAAAAGGCATTGTGCCGCTGGACGATTTGGGCCTGCAGCCGGAAGAATTGAAATTGTTGCAACTGATGATGGCACGGCCCGAAGGCATCATCCTCGTGACCGGCCCCACCGGGTCGGGCAAAACCACCACGCTCTATTCAATTTTGAATCACGTCAATACCGAGGGCGTGAACATCATGACGCTCGAAGATCCGGTGGAATATCCGATGGGGATGATTCGTCAAACCTCCGTGAATGAAGTGGCGAAGCTTGATTTTGCGACCGGCATTCGCTCCATGATGCGGCAGGATCCTGATGTGATACTGGTCGGTGAAATTCGCGATCGTGAGACTGCCGAAATGGCGTTTCGCGCGGCCATGACGGGCCATCAGGTTTATTCCACCTTACACACCAATTCGGCTATCGGCTCGATCCCGCGTTTGCAGGATTTAGGTGTGCTGCCGGATATTTTAGCGGGCAATATTATTGGCGTCATTGCCCAACGTCTGTTGCGCAAACTTTGTATGGCCTGTCGTGAACCCTATCGCCCGGATGATGAAATGACGCGCCGTATTTTGGGCGTTGACGATACCTGGCAGGGCCAAATTTATCGCTCCGTGGGATGCGCTGAATGCAGCAACACGGGCTATCGGGGCCGCATGGCGATCATGGAAATTTTCAAGATGAATCAGGACATTGATGAATTGATCGCGCTGCGCTCGACCGGACGCGAAATTCGCGAGGCCGCGCGCAAAACGGGCTACCGCACACTCGCCGAAGACGCCGTGGCGCGTATTCTGGATGGCCTCACCGATATTGATGAAGTTTCGCGTGTGGTCGATTTAACGGATCGGGTGGCCTAGCCTCACAATCATTGAATATTCACCAACTCTCAACTCATATTCAACTCATTTTTTTATGGCTACATTCGCCTACCGCGCTATTGATGAAGAAGGTCACATTCAAAACGGCAATATTGATGCCGTAAATGGCGTCGACCTTGAGCTGCGCTTGAAGCGGATGGGCCTTGACCTCATTAAATTTGATTCTTCCAAAAAATCTACGTTGTTTGGTGCAAAACGGATTACCCGCAAAGAGCTGATTACGTTCTGTTTTCACCTCGATCAATTGATGCGTGCTGGCGTGCCGATTATTGATGCGCTGACGGATTTGCGCGATACCGTGGATAGTCCTGCGTTTCGGCAAATTGTGGCGAGCTTGCTGGAAGATATCGAGGGTGGCCTGCGCTTGTCTGACGCGATGGCAAATCACGCCGAGGCATTCGATACTGTTTTTGTGGCGCTGATTAGGACAGGCGAGACGGCAGGCCAGCTGCCCGAAGTGTTGACCAAACTTACCGAAAACCTGAAATGGCAAGACGAGCTGGCCGCGCAGGTAAAAAAGGCAATGATCTACCCCATCGCATCGGCTGTGGTGATTTTTGC
>JAYVYF010000504.1:0-4127 GCA_043784585.1 Burkholderiales bacterium | reverse complement strand
CTCTGGAAAAAATTTGTTCAATCTGGCTTGCTGCTGAATCAACTGGCTAAGCCGAATTATCTCTCAGCGGCGGCTTCTTCCCACCCCGCATCAAATCCATTGCCGCCATCACATAGCCTGACAACGCATAACAAACAAACAGCCCCCAGAGCACGGTTGGTGGATCAATCGTGACCACCAAATATGCGATAAAAATTACTGGCACGACCCAGAAAGGCACGCTGCGGCGCAGGTTGAACTCTTTGCCGCTGTAGTATTTGATATCGGACACCATGGTTATGCCCGCAAACACAGTGACGGCCCAAGCGATCCATTCCACTTCACCCCCGCGTACTTGGTAATCGTTGAGCACCCAGATCATGCCGGTGACTAATGCCGCAGCGGCGGGGCTGGGGATACCTTGGAAATATTTTTTATCGACGACACCGATGTTGGTGTTGAATCGCGCCAGTCGCAATGCAGCACAGGCGACGTAAATGAAGGCGGCGACCCAGCCCCATTTGCCCATCGGTTTGAGCGCCCATACATACATCACCAGCGCGGGCGCGGCACCAAATGAAACCATATCGGATAGCGAATCAAATTGGGCACCGAAATCGCTTTGCGTGCGCGTGAGTCGCGCGACGCGGCCATCGAGCCCGTCCAGCACCATGGCGATAAAGATAAATATGCACGCGGTTTCAAATTTACCATTCATGCCTTGCACGATCGCGTAAAAGCCCGCAAACAAAGCTGCCGCGGTGAATAGATTGGGCAGAATATAGATGCCTTTTCGCCGACGTTCAGGGTCGAGAAGACCTTTTCTTTTGGGGGGAGTGGACAATGTTTTACCTGGGGTTATGAGTCGCTTGTATACCTCAGTATTGTAACGGAACGACTGTGCGTGGGCGCGAAGTTGCGTGGATGCGCAACGTGGCAGACGATAACGAACGTGGCTGTCCCTATTGCCGTTTGAAGCAATTTTGTGTCGAGAGCCGCGCCAGTGCTAGTGTTTAAAGCACTGTCTGTAGGTCAGGTTGCCGCAAGCTACCTGACTCTGTGGACTGATTTGAGACCGACGTCACGTAGCTTCGCATCGTGACATACCAGAATCCGCTTCTTCGTTTCGCTACGAAACCAGCGCAGTCTTTTCCTGCTGCGCAATCTCTGCATGCACCACCGCCATATCGACTTGCAGCGATTTCGCTACGACTTGTTGCAGCGCCGATTTTGGCAGCATGCCGGCTTGCGTAAACAGGATTACTTTTTCGCGAAACACCATCAACGTGGGGATGGAACGCACGTTGAATGCACCGCCCAATTCAGGCTCGGCTTCGGTGTTGATTTTTGCAAAAATCACCTCGGGATTTTCATCTGCTACTGCCTCAAACGTCGGTGCAAACGCGCGACACGGCCCGCACCAGGGAGCCCAAAAATCGATAATCACGGTTTTGCCGGATTCGATGGTTTGGTTGAAATTATCTTTCGTGAGTTCAAGGGTGGCCATGTTGTTTCCTTCTGATGGTATTCCGTTTTTAGGATTGCAACAGCGAGCGCAACATCCACGCTGTTTTTTCATGAATTTGCAATCGCTGCGTGAGCAAATCGGCGGTCGATTCATCGCTCGCTTTATCTGCCGCGGGGAAAACCTTGCGGGCGGTGCGGGCGACGGCCTCGTGGCCCTTCACCAGCAAACGAATCATGTCGGTTGCTTCGGGCACATGATCGGTTTCGTCAATAGACGAAAGCTTGGCGTACGCTTTGTAACTGCCCGGCGCTTCATAGCCAAGCGAGCGAATACGCTCGGCAACGGAATCGACGGCGAGCGCTAATTCGTTGTACTGGGTTTCAAACATCAGGTGCAAGGTCTGGAACATCGGCCCGGTCACGTTCCAATGAAAATAATGCGTTTTCAAATACAAGGAGTACGTGTCAGCGAGCAAGCGTGATAACCCCTCAGCGATTTTTTCGCGATCTTTTTCGGTGATGCCGATATCAATCGAAACTGATGTGCTTTTGGATTTGGCCATTTACATTCTCCTAAAAAAGTGTTCAAAAAAAATAGTAATTTTCGCAAGAAGTATTGCTCATGCAAGCGACATTGGCTGCGCCCTCTTACACGTTTTCAGCCCGCTTGGCGGTATGGCCGAAGCCGGACTGGAAAGCAATGGCACTTTTGCTCATGATTGTTGCTTTTGCTTACGTTGCGTGAAGTAGGGTTTACCAATTGAAGTGATAAGTGGAGTCGGATGGAATCAAAGACGCGTTTCACGATAATTTCGAAATAGTATTGCTTACTTTCGTGCCCAAATCCCGTAGTATTTTTGCGGCGCGTTCATCTTTGACAGAGCCGTCAGCATTCATCAATTCGTGCGCTTTGGGAATTGCGACGATAGGCAATACTAGCGTGCCAAGATTGGATAAGATGTAGGACACATGCGGTAGCGCTCGGATCGTGCCAAAACCGCCGGGCGATGCGCCCAGCAGACCGCAAACTTTATTGCCGAACACGGTTTTGTCGTTTGCATCGACCGTTTGCGACAGCCAATCAATAGTGTTCTTCAGCAGCGGCGTGATCGAGGCATTGTATTCAGGGCTGGCGATAAGCAAACCATTGGCCGACATCATCAATTCGCGTAGCGCCAACATCGCGGCCGGTACGCCGCTGTCATGATGAAAATCGGCGTCATAAATTGGCATCGGAAAATCACGCAGATCGGCCACGGTGACCTCCGCACCCGCGTCTTGTGCCCCTGCGACAGCGAGCGTGAGCGCTTGGCGATTGAAGGAATTGTGGCGATTACTGCCGGCAAAAGCGAGAATTTTTGCAGAACCCATATGGAGCGCTCTTCTGTTATTGTGTGCGGAATCGAATTCTGGCGGGCATCCTGGCGCAGTTGTGCTTCAGGAGCCCCGCCAGTATTGGACTTTGGATTGTTAAAATTACTGCTTGATCGCTTCGATCTGAATGACCAAACGGATATTGTCTGGAATGCCAGGCAAACCGTAGCTCACGCCGTATTGGCTGCGAACAATGCTGGTTTCAAAATCGCCGCCACAGACTTCGCGCTTTAACATTGGATTGTCATAGCAACCGAAACCGATTGCCTTCAAAACGACCGGATTGGTCTTGCCTTTAAGAGTTAAATTACCCGCAACTTCGCTGACGTTGTCGCCCTCAAATTTGAAGCCGGTGCTGACAAACTTAGCCTCAGGAAACTTTTCAGCCGCGAAGAAATCATCGCCGGAAAGATGTTTGTCGAACGGTGCCACGCCGGTGTTCATCGATTTCATGTCGATAGTGATTTCAGCTTTGCCGGTTTTCGCGGTTTTGTCGATGGTGATCGAGCCGGATTTTTTGTCGAAGCGACCATGGCTAGTGGAGGTTCCAAAATGCTTGGCTTCCCAAGTGACAAACGTGTGCGTCGGTTCAATCATATAAGTTGCGCTTTCGGCCATGGCGACGTTGGCGACAGCAGATAAGCCCGCTACCAAAGCGAACATGGCAAGAGGTTTAGATAAATTATTCATGAGTTACCTTTTTGGTGGTTAAAAAATTACAACGGTGGAATGCCGGTTAACGACAAATTTATATTTACTACAACTTCGTTTGCGACCAGCGACACGTCATTCCAATCGCCGTCGCCAATTTTAAAATCGAGACGCTTCAGGTTAAAGCTGCCGACTACCTGCGACTTTGCAGCACGTTGGGTGATGGTTACCGGCACTACCACATTTTGTGAGATGCCCTTGATGGCGAGTTTGCCGGTAAATTCAAATTTGCCGCCGCCCAGTGATTTAACGCCGCTGGACTGGAATGTGGCAGCAGGCACTTTCGCGGCGTTAAACCAGCCTGGTTTTTTAAGCTCGGCTTCGGTTTCTGCGTTGCCAATATCGGCGCTCAGCAAATCCACGGTAAAACTTACCTTCGCGGCCTCCGGTTTCTTTGGATCGAATGCCACGTCGGCATCAAATTTCTTGAATTTTCCACTTACCGGCACACCAAATTGTTTGCTGATGAAGGCAATGCTGCTTTCAGCCGGAATCAGTTTTTGTTGTGCCACGGTGGCGACCGAAAAGCCGGTTAGCGTGACGCTGGAAATAGTCAAAACAAAAGCTGAGATTATTTTTTTCACGATTAAATTCCT
>JAYVYF010000503.1:0-2654 GCA_043784585.1 Burkholderiales bacterium | reverse complement strand
GGCTGTAATGTGACCCGATATTTGGTGAGCGCGCCTTGTGGCTCGTAATTAAGTTTAGGTGTTTCGGCCACTGGTAGCGGCTGCCAGGATTTGCCGACTTGCCGCCCCAGCACCGGCCCACGCCAATACAGATCCTGATTTTCTGGCACCGCGTTTTCAAAATCGACGCGGAATGCAACTTCATCGGATAACGATAATTTGCTGATGTCGCCCGGCGACATGTTATCGCCCAAGCCGGAGATGGCGCGGTTCTCCTGCGGCATCGTCCACAGCGGCCCCGAGATGCGCGGGAATAAAAAAAACAGCACAAACATCATCGGCACCGCCTGCAGTAGTAGCCATGCAGATGGCACCACGCGCTCGCGCACCGTGGCTTCCGTACCAATCCGATTAAAGCCGATCAAGGTCGCCACAAAAATCCATACGCAAATCAGCATGTACGCGCCCATGAAAATGGTTTGTGAATAGAGGAAATTGGTCAACGCTAAAAAGAAGCCGAGAAATACGACCAGCATCGCATCGCGCTTCATTTTCATTTCCAATACCTTCAGGCACAGCATCACCACCAGCAAGGTCACGCCCACTTCACGGCCAAACAGGCGCTTATATTCAAAATACGCACCCGCCGTCACCGCCAACGCCAGTGCCGCCATCACCCACCACGCCGGTGCGCGCAATCCGCGCCGCGCAATCCACCAGCGCCACACGCCCGCCGACACGCATACCGCGGTGACCCAAATCGGTAGACGCGCCGTGTGCGGCGCGATGACGAACGCGAGTGCTGCGAGCAGCCACGTGATGTTGTTTAAGGTGAGGGCGGTTTGGTTGAGCATGAGATTTTTATTGCGGATGCAGATGCAAACGGGGTAGACAGATTATGGCTAAGATTGTGGCTTGGTTGGGTAATGTTGGTTTATCTGCGCGCTGATATGGCGAAAAATGAAGTCGTTCTCGCGCATTGACTAGACCTCGATAACGCGATGTATCTTCGCCTTTTTTGCCCTATTCAGCGCTTGCGGCGAATGCCGCCCTCAATCGCCGCTAGTTATGCGGTGAATAGCTTGCTCGCGCGGTAACATACGCGATAATCTCCGCATGAATAGCGGCGATTACACCTACATATGGCAAGCCCGCGATTGGCCAAATTGGCGCTTCGACCTAGCTGCGTTGGCGCAGCCAATGGCCGATGTTAGCCGCGCTCAGGGTTTGTTGATAGGCCGACTAGCCGATGTCGGTTTAACTTTGCGCGACCAAGCCAGCCTGTTGGCACTGACCGAAGATGTCATCAAGACCAGCGAGATCGAAGGCGAGAAGCTCAGCGCACTGTCGGTGCGCTCGTCTATCGCGCGGCGAATGGGCATCGACATCGGCGCGCTGGCTCCGGTTGATCGTCAGATCGACGGCGTGGTTGAAATGGTGCTCGACGCTACCGCCAACTGCCATGCCACGGTTACCCCGGATCGCCTGTTCGGGTGGCACGCCGCTCTGTTCCCCTCGGGTTATTCGGGACTCGTCCAAATTAATGTGGGCAAATGGCGCATTGCCGCCACTGGTCCTATGCAGGTGGTCTCTGGCCCGTTGGGGAAGCAACGCGTACATTTTGAGGCGCCACCAGCAAACCGGCTGGTGAACGAGGCCGGCCGCTTTTTGGCTTGGGCGAACAGTGGCTCGGGCGAGCCACTTCTGATTAAAGCCGGGCTCGCCCACTTGTGGATCGTAACCTTGCATCCGTTTGATGATGGCAACGGTCGCATCGCACGCGCCATTGGCGATCTGTTCTTGGCTCGTGCCGATGGAAGCCCGCAGCGCTTCTACAGCCTGTCGGCGCAGATTCAGCGTGAGCGCAAAGCGTATTACGATATTCTGGAGCACACCCAGAAGCAATCACTAGATGTCACTGAGTGGCTCGCTTGGTTCCTCGATATGCTGCATAGCGCGGTCGATCAGGCCCAGCACACGCTTGATGCCGTGCTAGCCAAGACGCTGTTCTGGCAACGCGTTTCTGCGGCCAGTCTGGCACCGTTGAACGAACGGCAGGCGAAGCTGGTTAACCGCTTGCTCGATGGCTTCGAGGGCAAGCTAACGAGCAGCAAATGGGCGGTGATCGCGAAGTGCTCGCCCGATACTGCCCTGCGCGACATCACCGATCTGCTCGCCCGAGGCTTATTGCGAAAATCAGACAAGGGCGGACGCAGCACCAGCTACGAGCTAAATGACGCATCGAGGTAATACGAATTGCCTTGCTTGCTGGTTGAACATTAAGTCTTTGCCGCGCACCGACTATTGTTTCGATTAACCGGAATAAAGAAACTTTTGGATTTTAGTAAATTTCATTATTCAAAACCCCAGCGCTGGAGCAGTTTTACAAGCATAAATGCTCGAAAAGCATCGCCAATAATGGTGTTTCACTATTTCTGAGCATCAAGAGCTGGCGCTGTTTGGGGTTGATGTGTTCGGCGGACCAGAGGCGTTGGTACGGCGCCAGCCGATCGCCTCGAACAGTCATGAATCGGTAAAACTGTTTTCGCTTTTCGCATATAAACCGAGCGTGAAGTGATGAGCCACGCAACGTCGCCCAGACAAGCCATATAAAAACCTTCCTGTGCAGCACAAATCTCTCAGAATGGTGAGCGTCTTGCCTGAACAGGTTGCTG
>JAYVYF010000502.1:0-2981 GCA_043784585.1 Burkholderiales bacterium | reverse complement strand
TGCCATCGTTGACTTCAAAATCAGTTTCATGGATGTGCATCATGATTTGCACATCCATTTCACTGGCGATGGTAATAATGCGCTGGATAGTTTGATCACCCACCGAGTAGGGCGCGTGCGGCGCCAGCATGAGCTTTAAACGTGGTTCATCGAGGAACTCTTCACGGGTTGCCGTTGCCCGTGCCAAATAGGCTTCGGTATCGGCCGCATAAGGCGTCGCAAATTCCAGAATCGCACCGCTGACGGCGGCGCGCATGCCTGATTTCAGCGCCGCTCGTGCGGCCACGTCGTGATAAAAATACATGTCGGCAAAACAGGTGGTGCCTGATCGAATCATTTCTGCTGTGGCCAGCTCAGTACCGTCATACACATATTCTGCCGAAAGGTTCTTCAGCTCAGCGGGCCAGACATGATCGTTTAGCCAGATCATGAGCGGCTTATCATCGGCGAGGCCGCGCATCAGCGTCATGGCCGCATGCGTATGAAGATTTACCAAGCCAGGAATCAATACATGCGTCGCTAAAACTGTTTCCGCCGCGTTCGCGTAGCGCTTTTTAGCGTCAATGGTCGGCAGAATCGCTTCAATACGACCATTGGCGATTGCAATGCTGTGGTGTTCAAGGACGGTTGCGCGCGGCTCGACGGGGATGATCCATCGAGCAGAAATGAGTTGTAGATTGGGATGGGTGATCAAAGCAGCGTGCTCGTCGAGGGGGGATGATAATAATTAACTTCTGATTATCGCAGCAGTGAGCCTCATATACCTAAGCTCGCAGCAAAAAGCTAGAAAATGCGCGTCTAGTTTGGAATAGCGGCGTGGACATGCGCAAGGTGCCGTACCAGTAAACAAAACGGCATAAACCAAACAACACAATTGAAACGGTTCAAAAGGCTTCGCCATAAACTGAAAAGCCCCGCAGAAGCGGGGCTTTTCAGTTTGAATCAACTTACTAGTCCGGGCCTACTTATTTGAAAGGCCTTTGAACTCAATATCTACACGGCGGTTCTTGGCGCGACCTTCTGCAGTCTTGTTCGTGGCTACTGGCTGTGTTTTGCCTTTGCCCAAGGTGCTGATCTTGGCGGCTTCAATGCCTTGCGAAACCATATAGTTCTTGACGGCATTCGCGCGACGCTCAGAGAGCTTCTGGTTGTAGGCGTCGGTACCAATATAATCGGTATGGCCGGTTGCAATGATGATTTCAACATCAATCTGCTTCATCTTGGCGATGGCATCATCAATCGATTTCTTGCCAGCTGGCTTCAGAACTGATTTGTCAAAGTCGAACAAAGCTTCGGCTTGGATGGTGATGCTCGCCTTGACCGAAACCGGCGCTGGTTTAGCCGGTTCAACGGGTGCCTTCGGTGCTTCAACGGGTGGAGTGGACGGCTCGACCGGCTTTGGTGGCTCGACTTTTTTGGCCACACAATCAGGGTGATCCACGCTGTTCAGTTCCTGAACGCAGGCACCGGATCCATCGCGGACGGCGTTGCCCTGAGAATCGAGCAAGTTTGGGGTAACACCGGCCATCGCGGCGGTCATAAATACAACCGGGGCGGCTGCAAGTAGCTTAGTGATCAGCGAACTCTTCATTTAATACTCCCGAGATAATTGAGGGTTTTTGTCGTTGCCAGCGTGGCAGAAAATTAAAAAACAGGAAATCTGGATACTAAAAGTGATAGGTGATGCGAGCAAGAGCTTGACTTAATAAAATACAAATCTGACACCCATTATCAAGCTTAGATGCTTCAAACGCTTGCAAAATCATACACGATTCGTTCTATTGCATACAAACAACGCCGCGTTTTAGCCCGTTGTGGACATGATTAGTTGCAGATAAACAACACTTGGTGACAGCTCCGCCACTCAGGCCGCGTTTAAGTTGTACGAACACCATGGGTAGTATCGAACCCTCCTATGCATCCCTGACTAATTGTGGTTTCCGGCCTTTTTCATGTGCGGCGGATGGATATTTAATACCGACTGTGTTAAATTACAATGGTGAACATTTTTTAATTACGTTGTAAATCATAGGCTTACACCGATATTATGGCGCATGGGCAGACGTTCAATTGTTGAGGTCGGCTTGAAAGCTATGTTAGGGGCCTCAACGTGGCGCCGAGCTAAAGCGTCTGTTTGCCGATAAACAGTCAGCCGCCGGGAAACCTGCACCAAGCCAGCCCAATACCGCAACCAATAGCAATAGCAACAGCAACCTACCGATCAAAGAAGGCACTATCGTGACCGAACCGCAATTGCCGCAATTTGCTAAAGAGACGCATCCGATTTCAATCGAATCGGAGATGCGTACCAGTTATCTTGAATACGCGATGAGCGTAATTGTCGGCCGCGCGCTGCCAGATGTGCGCGATGGCTTAAAACCTGTGCATCGCCGCTGCCTGTTTGCGATGTTTGAACAATCGAACGAATGGAACAAGCCATTTAAGAAATCAGCCCGTATCGTCGGCGATGTGATGGGTAAGTACCATCCGCACGGTGATACTGCGATTTACGACACGATTGTGCGTATGGCGCAAGACTTTTCGTTACGCTATCCCTTGGTGCAGGGTCAGGGTAACTTCGGCTCGGTCGACGGCGATAACGCGGCGGCAATGCGGTACACCGAAATCCGTATGTCCAAAATCGCCGCTGAATTGCTCGAAGATCTGGATCGCGATACGGTCGATTTTGGACCCAACTACGACGGCAGTGAACGTGAGCCGCTGATTTTGCCGGCTAAATTCCCGAATTTGCTGGTGAATGGTTCCGGCGGTATTGCCGTCGGCATGGCGACCAACATTCCGCCGCATAATTTGAACGATATTTGCGATGCGTGTTTAGCCGTTCTCGACAATCCGCAGATTGATATCGAGGCTTTGATCGATATTGTTAAAGCACCTGATTTCCCCACAGCCGGCATTATTTATGGCACCGAAGGCGTACGCGATGGTTATCGTACGGGTCGCGGTCGCGTCATCATGCG
>JAYVYF010000501.1:0-2863 GCA_043784585.1 Burkholderiales bacterium | reverse complement strand
AGTTTTGAGACTTCGGCCACCCGCAAATCACGCAGCGATTTGCTGGCGCTGGCGATGGCGTTTTTTGCCGCATCCGCCCACGATGTTTTGCTGGTGCCGACGATTTCGATAACTTTATACACTGACGAGCCGCTTTTTTCTTTCTTTGCCATGATGTCCTCCAGAGTTTTTGTAAACGAACATTAACGATACGCTCACGGCGCGGTCGTGGCAAGCACGCTAGCTCGGAGTTGCCGCAACTTGCTCAGATTTGTTCAGACGAGCCTCGGGTAGAGGTGACATCGGCCTCGATGGTGCCGTCGCTAACTCGAATTGAAATCGCTGCTCCTGGGTTGAGCGACGCAACATCGCGAACCACCTTGCCATCGTGCTGGACGATGCTGTAGCCACGTTCGAGCACGTGTAGCGGGCTGAGTAAGGCAAGTGAGTTTTTACGGGCTTGTAGTGCGTTTTGGCGTTGCGCCAGATTGTTCAGCAGCGCGCGTTTCAACGCCACCTGTATCAGCGAGACTCGCTCAACCAGCCTGATACGCAGCTGCTCTGGGCGATTCGACGCGAGCTTTTGTCGCAACATCGCCAGGCGATGCGCGGCGTCGCGATGTTGCTGGCCAATCGCATACCCGGCACGTGCGCGCAGCAATGCCAACCGGTCTCGTTCGCGCGCTAGACGCTGGTGCGGCGATATCAGCGCGCGTCCGGCATGATCCAGTCGCTGCTGCATAGTGTCGATTATTGTTTGCATCGCCCGCGCGAGTTCGTACCCTGTGGCGGCGACGGCATCCAGCAAATTTGTGCGATTCGGCGATACCAGCTCGGCGGCAGCGGTGGGTGTGGGCGCGCGCTGATCGCAAACAAAGTCACATATCGTGAAATCTGTTTCATGGCCTACGCCGGAAACCACCGCGATCAGGGTGTCGTCCTGCAGGCGCACAATGGCGCGCGCTACCGATTCATCGTTGAATGCCCACAAATCTTCGATACTGCCGCCGCCACGGCAAATGATGAGAGTATCAATTTCACCGCGTGCCCTGACCGCGTTGATCGCAGCGGTGATTTCAGCCGGGGCCATCGCCCCTTGTACCGAAGTTGGGTAAATGACGACGGGAATCATCGGCGCGCGGCGCGCCAGTGTGGTCAGCACATCGCGTAACGCGGCGGCTTTAAGGGAGGTCACTACGCCAATTGCGCGCGGGAAAGTGGGCAAATTCTTTTTGCGAGCGACTTCAAACAAGCCTTCGCGCGTGAGCTTGGCTTTTAATCGTTCAAATGCTTCAAACAGCGCGCCCAACCCGGCGCGCCGCATATTTTCGACTCCCAATTGAAATTCGCCGCGCGCTTCGTACAGCGAAGGCAGGGCGCGCACTTCAACCTGCATGCCGTTCTCGGGCGTGAACGATACCTGGCCGGCGCGCCCCCGAAACATCACACACCGCACTTGTGCCGATTCATCTTTGAGCGAGAAATACCAATGACCACTCGCGGCCCGCATCACATTGGACAACTCGCCCGAGACCCACAGCAATTCGAGGTTGGCTTCCAGCATGCTTTTAACCCGCCGATTGAGCTCGGAAACCGCCATGACCCTGGCAGGCTCGCGGGTCGGGGCCGCGCTGGTGGAGGGCACCGGGGCCACTGCGCGGCGTTGAAAAAGGGGCATTGAATCGTCGAATTCCATAGGTGAAATACTAACATCGGCTGGTGCTACGAGTGGCGTTATGAACCGCAAATAGTGTTTTTAAGCCTCGACAAAGTGATTTGCAATGTACTCGTCATATAAGCCCGGGAAATTTTTTAAGTAATTGATTTTAAACTGGTTTCAGATCGTCTATTTTTTGAGCGCAGAAGAAAAAACCGTTACAGTTTCGAGACTTAGCGCACATGCCTGGAACCAATTCACAGACTTATCCACAGCGTCTGTGGATGAATATTTATGTCATGCTCACGCACACCATCTGGCGCGGTGTTTGGGTAAAAGTCCTTGTAAATAGTAGCGTTTGAGCCCATTGATTTACCGAAAGTTTTATGGAGCGTGTGCTCGAATCTGCATTGAAAAAGTGTCAACTTTTCGAATATTTCTTCAATTGACAAATGAACAAAACGGCCCAAGCAGTTGTCTTCATTGGACAAGTTACGCAGCATATTTTTACAGCGCTTGTGAAACCCCTGTCGGTTACGATAAAGTGCCAGCAGTGGCGGAATTGATTCAGAAAATTCTTGCCGACATTGAGCGGGCGATGTAGGGGTGTGGATAGCCGGGTTTGGTTAGCCGAACTCACCAAGCTCCGTTAACTCACTGAGTTGAATCTGTTCAGCAATGGTGAGCATTTATGGAGAGCAGTTAAATTAAGCAAACCAGTTGCGCACAGTAAACATGCAATGAGGCGCAGTCATGCAACGAATTGAGTGCGCGAACGCCGATCAACGTTATCCATAGCACTTTTTATTTTTATACTCCGGGAGTTCTAATTGCTGTCCATCATTCACGCTGCAGGTTGGACCATCTGGTTAATCATTTTGTCATCGGTCATCACGGTTGCCATCATCGGCGAGCGCATGTGGTCGCTGCGCCGTTCGGTGGTACTGCCGGCTAATTTATTTGCCGACACCGTAAATGCATATCGCACGCAGGGACCGACTGCCGAACTGATCGCGAAGTTGAGCGAAAATTCTTTGCTAGGCCGGGTTTTTGCGTCGGGTATTTCGAATATAAGAAGTACCCGCGACGTGATGAAGGAATCGATGGAGGAAACCGGTCGCGCCGTAACGGTGGAAATGGAACGTTTCCTGGTCGGACTCGGTACGATTGCCACGGTTGCGCCGCTGTTGGGATTGTTTGGCACGGTGATCGGCATGATCGATATTT
>JAYVYF010000500.1:0-11504 GCA_043784585.1 Burkholderiales bacterium | reverse complement strand
CGTTTAGAAAAACAGAACGATCGCATCAAAAAAGAAGTGAAAGAAGGCGATTTAACCAAAGCACAAGCTCATAAACTCGTCAGGAAAGACCAGAAAATTCGGCAGGAAGAGCGTGACATGGCCAGCCAGAACGGCGGCCACATCACGAAGGCCGAACAAAAAGTCTTGAACCAGCAGGAAAATGCTGTCAGCAGGCAAATTGGCAAATGAAAAAAGTGATCCCTCGGCATCGCCGAGGATCGCTCAAAATGCGTAAGTTCAGACTCAATCGGGCAGTTGCCGATTGAATCTGACCGTACACAAATAAGGCAAGCCTCGCACTACAACCTCTTGTTTATAGCTGATGTCAGCATATTTTGGGTACGCGGGTTTTCAAGTCCCGTTGTGTTTTAACATTTTATGCGGCAGCCAGATCATTCTCTGATTGTTAATTAATGCCATTAACGAACACTATTGAAGCCTTACGCTTAAACCAAATCGGAGTGGCCAATGCATAGATCAGTTGGGTTGAAAAAAGTAAATCTGGCACTGGTTGGTTTGGTTGGCTTGTATTTTGTCGGGTGCGCAACAACGACCGAGTCGCCACGGTCTTCGCAAGTGCAAGAAATGCAGATTAGTGGTGATTGGTACGGGGTCGTAAATCGTGTGACTTGGGGCATCAACGCCAGCACCGCAAACTATGTCGAGCGGGTTGGCTTATCCCGCTATCTTAACGAGCAATTGAATCCCAAAGGCAGCCTGCCAGCACCGGTAGCAGAACAGATTGCGGCAATGTCGATCTCACATCGAACCGTGGTGGACCTCGCTCAAACAATGGAGCAGCGTAACAAAGATGCCAATGCGATCCAAAATGACGTCGAGAAAAAGACAGCGCAGCAGGCGTACCAACAAGAATTGAATCGTCTAGCGCGCGAGGCCGCGACCCGAGCCATGCTGCGCGCAGTGTACTCGCCAAATCAATTGCAAGAAAATATGGTGTGGTTTTGGATGAATCACTTCAATGTGCATCAGGGTAAAGCCAATAACCGGGTCTTGATTAGTGATTATGAGGAACGCGCAATTCGTCCGCACGTGCTCGGCAAATTTCGCGATCTGGTCTCGGCAAGCTTGCGCCATCCGGCGATGATCCGCTATTTAGATAACGAGCAAAATGCGGTCAATCGTATCAATGAAAACTACGCCCGCGAGATCATGGAACTGCACACTCTCGGCGTGGATGCGGGCTATAGCCAGCGCGATGTGCAGGAACTGGCGCGTATTCTCACCGGCGTTGGCGTCAACATGAGCGCCAATACGCCGAATGTAAAAAACGAATTAAAAGTCCAATACGTGCACGATGGCCTGTGGGAATTCAACCCAATGCGCCATGATTATGGCGACAAACAATTTTTAGGCGGGACTGTAAAAGGTCGCGGCTTGGCCGAAGTTGACGAGGCTATCGATAAATTGTGCAGACACCCGGCGACGGCGCGATTTGTGAGCCGCAAGTTGGCACTGTATTTTGTTTCGGACGATCCACCGCAGGCGCTGTTGGAGCGAATGGCGGCGACTTTCCGGCAAAGTGACGGTGATATTGCTGCCACACTACGCACGATGATGCAGTCGCCTGAATTTGCGCGGGCACTCGGAACCAAGTTTAAAGACCCGGTGCACTATGTCGTTTCTGCTGTGCGTTTGGCCTATGACAATAAGCCGATTTTGAATGCCGGGCCGATGCTGAATTGGCTCAATCGGATGGCACAACCGTTGTATGGCCGCCAAACTCCGGACGGCTACCCGCTGGTTGAAACCGCATGGGCGAGCCCCGGGCAGATGACCACCCGTTTTGAAATTGCCAAAGCAATTGGTTCCGGCAGCGCGGGATTATTTAAAACCGACGGACCGCAGCCAACTGAGAAGGCCGCTTTTCCACAGCTCGCCAATGCACTTTATTTTCAGCGTATCCAACAAACCTTAAGCGCGCCCACCAAGGCTGCTTTGGATCAAGCTGGTTCACCGCAAGAGTGGAATGCGTTTTTGTTATCTTCACCTGAATTGATGCACCGTTAAACCGGTGGTTTGGTACCAGTCCCAAAGGAATCATTATGAATCGCCGTCAACTTTTAAAATCTCTCGCTGCTATTCCTGCTCTCTCGATTTCACTAGGCCAATTCTCCGGCAAACTCATGGCCGCACCCGCCACCAATGCCAAACTGCTTGTGGTGTTCATGCGCGGCGGGTATGACGCGGCCAATTTGCTGATCCCGATTTCCAGCAAATTTTATTACGAGGCGCGCCCCAATATCGCCATTGTCAAGCCAAGTTTGGACTTTAATTCCGCGTTGCCGCTGAACGCAGAGTGGGGCCTGCATCCGGCGCTGCGCGAATCAATTTTTCCGCTCTTTAATAACGGCCAGGCATCGTTCATCCCTTTTGCCGGGACCGAAGACCTCAGCCGTAGTCACTTTGAAACGCAGGACAGTATTGAACTTGGCCAGCCGCTTAATCGCAGCCGCAATTATCGGTCCGGTTTTTTGAATCGTTTGGTAAGCGTGCTCAATGATCGCGGGGCAATTTCATTTACCGACCAACTACCGATTGTCATGCAGGGCGACCCGCAGCAAGGCGGCATCCAAATTGCTAACATGGCACTCAGAAACGTGGGCAAGCCCAGTGTGGATACGAAGCAAAGCGCGATTATTGCCTCCATGTACCAGGGTACAAATCTTGGTAAACAAGTCAGTGACGGCTTTACCGTGCGCGATGAAGTCACGCGTGAGTTAAATGCTGAAATGGATTCCGCGAGCCGCAATGCGATCAGCGCCAAAGGTTTTGAATTGGAGGCGCGTCGCATCGCGCGGCTGATGAAGGAAAAGCACAATATCGGTTTTGTTGATGTTGGCGGCTGGGACACGCACGTTGCGGAAGGCGGCGCGACCGGCTACCTCGCCGGCCGTTTTGACGAGTTGGGGCGAGGCCTTGCGGCGTTTGGCCAAGAGATGGGCGACGATTGGAAGCATACCGTGGTGGTGGTGGTGAGCGAATTTGGACGCACCTTCCGTGAAAATGGCAACCGCGGTACCGACCACGGCCACGGCACGGTCTATTGGGTGTTAGGCGGCGGTATCAAAGGCGGCGAGATCGCGGGCGAGCAAACCAAGATTGAGCAATCCACACTGTTCCAGAACAGAGATTTCCCGGTGCTCAATGAGTACCGCGCTGTCTTCGCGGGATTGTTTACGCGTATGTATGGCCTCAATGCCACGCAACTCGACAGGATTTTTCCAGAAACCATTGCGCGCGATATTGGTTTGATTTGATTTTTTGCTTGTCTTAACGAAGCGTTGATTTTTAGAGGTGTCGTTCGCCCTACGGGACGTATTTAGTTACAACTCAAGTTACGGGCACGTCTTCCAAAAGTGAATCGATCGCGCTATTAAACTGTTAGCATCGCAGCCATTGTGTTGTTGATCCACATTCCCCCTTATCTATTTTGTGCCAGGAGAAATTTTGAAATATTATCCACTCTTACTAACGGCATTGTTGGCTGGTTGCGTGGTGGCACCGCCGCCGCGCGTTGTCTATGTTGCGCCGCGCCCACCTGTCTATATGCCGCCTCCCGCGCCCGAATATGCACCACCACCGATGGTGGTCAGTATTTATGAAGAGCCGCCGATCTCGCAGCCAGAACCCATCTTGGTACGTTGGGCACCGCCGCCCATGTTAGTCGAATCGCCTTATGAAATGCCATATTCGGGTGCCGTCTGGATTGGCGGCTATTGGGTATGGAACGGCAATTGGGTTTGGGCGCATGGTCATTGGGCAGGCGCACCGCGTCCGAATTATTATTGGGTGAATCCGTATTACGAAAATCGTGGCGGGAATGTGGTTTTCATTACCGGCTACTGGTCTCCACCGGCCGCCGTCTTCGTTGCACCATCGCTGAGCCTTAGCATGGGTTTTGCAGCAGTTTCGGTCGGCGTGGTCGCGGGGCCAGCGGTTATTGGTTCAGCTGGTGTATTTGTGCCAGCGCCTCCCGGCTCCCGCCTCGGCATTGTTGTCTCAGCGCCAATTGGCACGTCACCCGCAGTGGTGACGAGTGCGCCGCCGGTGATCAATGTGGGGATGCGCATTCAAAGAAATGTGAATTCAAACAACATCACGAACAGCAATAACGTCACTAATAATGTGACGAACAATATCACCAACGTCACCATCGTTGCGCCCGCTAGCGCGACGGCAAATGGACAGGCCGTCAATGCCACTGTGCCCGCACTGGCGCATATGGCTGCGGCGATGCGGCCAGTGGTGAACGCGATGGCACCCAAGCCCTTGTCAAGCCAGGCCATACCTGCCTACTCGAGCGGGCGTGCACTATCGTCGCTGCCACCACCGCAGAAAGTAAATGCCAACAGTACGCCGGGCGCCGCAGCACAAAATAACGCGCCGCCACGACCCGTAGCGCAGCCAGTGGTGCCGGCAGTCTCACCAGCTCCCGTGTCCTCAATAGCCAATCAATCGCGACCGGGAGATCAAGGTGCCACGCCGAGAAACGCAAGAGCTTTCCCAGCCACACCGCCGCAACCAGCGCCACAACCGAGCCCAGCGATACCGGGAAAACCTTCAGCTGTGCAGCCCCCGCAGCCGAAACTGTCGCCTGACGATCAGGCAAAAGCCAAGCGCGTAGCCACTGAGCAAGCAGCAAAGGCGGCCGCCAAAGCCCACACGGACGCACCGCCAAAGGCAAAGGTCGATGCGCAAGCGAAGGCCGCCGCCGAGCGCAAGAAACAACAAGAGCGGGAACGGGAGAAAGAGGGCGAGCGCCGCCCCGCAAATTAACGCCAAGCAACAAAACAGAGCGGTATGACTCGGCAGCGCATCACCCCGAAGCCATTACCTTGGTGTCCGATATGTTTTTAGATGGAAAATTTGAGCCGAGTCCGGCTTAATGAGGTGGCGCTGGCTGAGAAGTCGGCGCTGGTGGGGGGTGAGAGCTTTGGGCGAGTCCATGACTGGAATTTTAAATTTTTCCTTTGGGTTACTTTTAGAGCCTTACGACACGAGGTGGCCCATGAATATGGGCAGAAAGTTGTTTGCTAAAGTCATGGAATATGTGCCGTGAAAGACCTCTTTTATATGACCAAGCGCCGTGGCGCTCACTCACGGCCATCGAGTGGAGCCCATATGCGCATTAGACGCAACGTTAACCTACTCTTAATATCGGCAAATACGAAATTCGCCGGCGCTGACGATCAGCGGCTTAAAATTAATGACCAAAAAATGTACGTCACGCACATAGCTGATTGATCCACCACGTTCCAGTCATTCGGTTAGCCGCGCCGTCTTTATAACGGTGCAGAACCAGATGATCTTCACGCAATGCACCCCAGCGACGATGGATCACGGTGACGGTTGTTGCTTCACCTGCTGGAGCAACGGTAACCTTAAGTTTCGTTAGCTCGTGTGGGGCGAAATCGCGAGTTCGCCATGAAAACGCCACGCTAAAAGCAGGATACCGTGCACGCACAAGTAACCCAATCGCAAACGCATATCCGCCACAATCATATCAGCGCTACGCGTGAAGACCTATGAGCGTCGCTTCAGCATGGCATGGAGACAACGCTAGAAGAAAAAAATATGGCCTGTCCACGAACAAATGGGCGTATTCCGCTACCAACTGTGCTGCCCTACGCAGATAAGTCTGCTTAATAAACGTTGGATGATGTTTTTGCGTGGATATCTGATAGTGGCGGGTGAGATGCTGATTTTCAGGCTGATAGGAACTACGGAAGATTCCACTTAGCCCCGCAAAATCAAGTTTGGACGTTTGATTCTTTCGAAATAATTTATGTATATAAATTGGCTTTGAAACGCACCATATAAGGATAACTCCATGCAATTGAAAACCAGTAGCTTTCGGGCTGCACTTGGCTTGACGAGCCTGGTCATGTGGGGTGGCATCAACATTGCGTTTGCGGCGCCAGAGGAGATTCAGGTCTATGCGGATGAATTTGCAGACAAAGCTAAATTCGGTCTTGATTTGCATACGAATTATGTCCCGTTGGTACAAAATAATTCAACCGATCCACCCCTTCGTCAGCTGCGGCTCACACCAGAACTGAGCTATGGGCTAAGCGATCATTTTGAAACAGCCGCTTATTTTTTGAGTAACCGACCAGCTGACGGGCAACTTCAAACCGATGGCGTTAAGCTACGGATAAGATGGCGGCCATACATACCGACAGAAGAAACGGTCTGGTATACGGCGATCAATGTTGAAATTGGAAAACTATCGCGACGCTTCAATCCTGATGGCTCCAATGGTGAAATCAAAGGCATCCTGAGTTGGAAGTCAACGTCTTGGAGTGCGGCACTCAATTTAAATATTGACCGACCGTTGCAACGAAACAAGGTACAGCCAACCACGCTCGAGCTCGACAGCAAGGTAGCTTATAAGTTACATGACCGACTCCGGTTAGGCGTTGAAAACTATGCTTTCTTGGGCCCCGTGCATGGCGAATTCTCAAGCGTGCGTCCAAGCCGTTCGACGTTTGCCGTTACTGATTTTTCGGTCGGAAAATGGGATCTCAATTTCGGCATCGGGCGGGTACGTGGTGACGTTCCAGACAGAACGATCATCAAGGCAATTATTGGTCTACCAATTTAGCAAAAATTTTCGTTCAGATGTGCATCACAAGCGTTCTGAAAAAGACATTAATATTGGCAAGTACTGAATGTTGGCCACCTCCGTGCATCGATTTTTGACGCGGTCGGCAATCTAGGGGCGGTCAACTAGCTGCACGATGGAAGATGCTCAAGAACAAGTGAACACCAACTCGTGTCCAAGTTAGGGCCATTAAATGGGTCACTATAGAACCAGCTGAGCTTGAGGCGATGTTCAAATATCAACGATAACAATTGGCATGAAAGAGGTAATTTTGCTCTCGTTTCGCTTTTTGTGAGCGGTAGGTCGTCAGTTCAAACTTGACTGTGGGCACCACCTAAATTATTGTTTAATTTACGTTTTCAGATACTTCTTGGGTATCGAAACACGCGCACTCGGCGTTTAGAAATCTCACGAAATTTGACCGCCGCAGCCCGGCGGAGCCGCAGAAACCGTTAACGCCAATGGTCCCAAATTTTCCAAGTTCCTCCCACCGATTTGGTGAACGCATTTCAACGGCGGGCGTCATAATAGGCATTGTTTGTCATCGACGCACTCATCCACGAGCCTTTCATGTCATCCGCATTTCACACCCACCTGTTTCGCGTTTCGCCACGATTTTTGCCCATTATTGTATGGGCAATATTTGCTGCTGTATTAACGCAATCAATCAACTTCGCACAGGCGACATCGGTTAAAACACCGCACGTCGAAGCCGAGCTTATCGCGCGCCACACGGCGATTGTTCCCGGTCAGCCGGTTGAAGCGGCGTTGCGCTTGAAAATTATTGACCACTGGCACACTTATTGGGTCAATCCGGGCGATTCCGGTCTGCCGACCAAGCTCGCATGGACCCTACCGGCGGGCTTTACCGCGGCGCCGATTGAATGGCCACATCCTAAAAAATTACCCCTCGGCCCGCTGACAAATTTTGGCTATGAGGGCGACGTTTTGCATCTGGTCACACTACAAACGCCGACCAGTCTCAAGGCAGGCGAAAACGTCACGCTCAGCGCGAAAGCCGAGTGGCTGGTATGCGCGGATGTTTGTATTCCAGAAGACGGCGTGGTGTCGATCACGCTTCCCGTCTCGGCGGGCCCGCTCGCGGCGGATGCACAAAACGCAACTGCATTTACGACTGCCCGAGCCGCGCTGCCGCAAATATCGTCAGGCTGGAAAAGCAGTGCCACGATTGCAGGCGCCACACTACAAATTTCGCTTGCTCCGCCAGCAGGCGAGGCTATCGACGCAAATTTTGGCAGCAAAGAAATTTCGTTTTACCCATTACGCGATGATGTGATTGCGAATGCTGGAAAGCAAGTGCTGTCGCGACTTGGCGACGTTTTTATGTTGACGGTACCGCTGGCAGATCCTGTTAATCGTGAATTGAAATCGCTGGATGGCGTGTTGGTCACTGATACCGGCTGGGGCAAAACGGCGACCGGCAAAGCGATTGCCATCACTGCTCCGGCCATTTATTCAGCGACCGCAAACCCTAGTAGGGGCGTGCCGTTACAAGCAATAATGCCTGTTGAGCCGCTCCCAGCAATGAATTTGATATCTGCCGTGTTCTTCGCGCTGTTGGGCGGTTTGGTGTTGAATTTGATGCCCTGCGTGTTCCCAGTGCTCGGCATCAAGGTCATGGGTTTTGTCGAGAACGCCCACGGCGAGTCCTCATTGTTGCGCAAACAGGGCCTCGCATTTTTCGTCGGCGTGTTGCTATCGTTTATGGTGCTGGTCGGTATCATGTTGGGCTTACGTTCCGCAGGCGAATCTATTGGCTGGGGATTTCAATTGCAGGAGCCCCTGTTCGTGGCGGCGCTGGCCGGTTTGTTTTTTGTGATGGCGCTTAATTTATCCGGTGTATTTGAAATCGGCACCCGCCTGCAATCCGTCGCCGGCAATGCGGAATTGAATGCGCAGAAAAATCCCACCACCGGCGCGTTTGCCTCGGGCGTGCTGGCCACGCTGGTGGCCACGCCGTGCATGGCACCCGGGCTGGGCGCATCGGTCGGTTTTACATTGAATCAAAGCGTGCCAGTGGCACTGGCGGTGTTTTTAGCCATCGCAGTGGGGCTGGCGCTACCGGTGGTTCTGTTGTCATTTTTTCCTGCACTGCTGCGGTTATTGCCCAAACCCGGCGCATGGATGGAAACATTCAAGCAGTTCATGGCGTTTCCGCTCTACGTGACCGTGGTGTGGCTGGCGTGGGTGCTGGGTGCGCAAACGGGAAATGATGGTGTCGCGAAATTATTGGTGGGGCTCACACTGGTCGCGATGGCAGCATGGGCATATGGACGCTGGCAATTTAAAAAGCCGATGTTTGCGGCTGTGGCGGCATCAACTGCAGCCTTAGCCGGGGCCGCCGTTATATGGTTGGGCGCCGCCACACCACTTACCGCAACAGCCAGCCCGGCAGATCCGGCGTGGGTCGCATTTTCACCGCAAAAAATCGCCGAGCTGCGCGCAATGGGCAAAGGCGTATTTGTTGATTTCACGGCCACATGGTGTATTACCTGCCAGGTCAACAAACGCGTGGCATTGAATCAAGCCTCGGTAATCAAGCGTTTTGACGAGTTGAACATTGTGAGAATGAAAGCGGATTGGACCTTAAAAGATCCGGTTATCACCGCCACTCTGGCCGAGTTTGGCCGTAACGGCGTGCCGCTGTATGTCTTTTATCCCAAGTCAGGAAATCCGGTGGTGCTGCCCGAGGTGCTCACCCCGTCAGTGTTGATCGCGGCAGTCGACGCCAGCAGCGGCGAGCAAACAGCCCGTCGGTAAATCACCGTGCTGCCTTATTGTGCAGCCCGGTATTGTTTGAAACGAGGCCCACTAGCCGGTATCATAAGAGACCAATTAATGTCTTCAACGAGCGTGTGCCAAAAGGTTGGGGACGCTACTATTAACTAAAATTCTAATACTTTGATCCCGCGCTCACTTCCCTGGTTGCCCCTCTGTATTTTGGTCTTACTGGTGGCACTTACATTTTGGCTGTCCCGATTCGTGCAGCCATTTGACTCAAAAACGAATGGGAACAGCCAGCATCGTCCTGACCTGATTGTCGAAAAATTTTCGGCGCAAAAGCTAAGCGAAAAAGGCGACGTACAATACACGGTGAATGCCGACAAAATGTCTCATTTCGCCGACGATGATTCTTCGGCACTCGAAAACGTTGTTTTTGTCGCGACCGAAGTAGGTCAGCCAAAGCTGACCGCGCGCGCACCACGCGGTCAGTTGCTAAGAGGCGGTGACGTGGTGCAAATGGATGGTGGTGTTGTGTTGAATGCCGAGCAAGGTGAAAAAACACCGCCACTTAAATTAACCACGCCGAAGCTGACTATTTTGCCGAAAGAAAATATTGCCAAATCAAACGATGGTGTGATGTTGGAATGGCCGAGCAGCACAGTAAAAGCCGCGAGTTTTGTCCTCAATACAGTGACGAAAGTTGTGGCTCTGGAACGGGTGCGTGCAAGTTACCACAGCCCGCGCTAGTATTTTATAAATTGACAGGCTACCTTTATGCAATCGTTCATGCAGCCCTTCCCATGGATTCCATCAATTCCGTCGATGCTTCCCCGCCATTCTCTGGCGCTCCTGATTGCCATGGTGGCAATGCTGCTGGTCAGTGAGGGCACGCTTGCCGAAAAGGCGGATCGCACTAAACCCATTGAAATTGAAGGTAAACGCGCCGAATTGGATGAGACCAAAAAGGTCAGGACGATGGAGGGCGATGTCGTCTTAGAGCAAGGCACGATGCGGATTACCGCCGAACGGATGGTGACGAAAGAAGACGCCGCAGGCTACATCAGCGCGCAAGCCTTTGGCCCCACATCAGGCCAAATTACCTTTAGACAAAAGCGGGAAGGCTTTAATGACTTCATCGATGGCGTCGCTGACCGCGCAGAATTCGATGATAAAGCGAGCACACTAAAACTTTTTGGACGCGCACGATTGACCAGCGGTGGCGATACCGCGCAAGGCGAATATATTTATTTCAATACCGCTACCGAAATCTATGCGATTCGCAATTCAGCGGCGGATGACAAATCCGGCACCGTTCAAACTAATGCCACGGGACGTGTAAAAATTACAATTCAGCCGCGCGTTAAACAGCTAAAAGAAGTAAAAGAATCAACTGACACAAAAACGCCGTTACAAGAGCTTGTTAAAGATAGCGCTGCGCCCAAATAAGATTTTCTCTTTTTGATTTTTTGGGCTGCGTCCCTGATGAACTTACCAACCTGTCGCCCACCCCATTAATGAATCAACCCACCGAATTTTCTGCCACCGCCGAAAACGTACTGGACACCCGCAGTGTTTTGCGTGCGGAAGGTCTGCGCAAACAATATAAAAAAAGGCTGGTGGTCAGCGATGTCTCGCTGCAAGTGGCCAGCGGTCAGGTGGTCGGATTACTCGGACCGAACGGCGCAGGCAAAACCACTTGTTTCTACATGATTGTGGGCTTGGTGCCGGTGGATGGCGGCGCGATTTTTTTGGACGATACTGACCTTTCACAGTTACCCATTTTTCGACGTTCGCGCCTGGGTGTGGCCTATCTGCCGCAGGAAGCCTCGATTTTTCGCAAGCTCACGGTGGCGCAAAATATTCAGGCGATACTGGAGCTGCGCGATTTGTCCGGCGATGAAATTGAATCACGTCGCGACGCGCTCATGGATGAATTGCACATTAGCCACTTGCGCAACAGCCCTGCGATCAGCCTATCCGGCGGTGAACGACGGCGCGTGGAAATCGCACGGGCGCTGGCCGTTGAGCCGCGCTTTATTTTGCTCGATGAGCCGTTTGCGGGTGTCGACCCGATTGCCGTGATTGATATTCAGGAAATCATCAAATTTTTAAA